>NZ_JBDJKZ010000020.1:0-83930 GCF_039673115.1 Stenotrophomonas sp. TWI1183 | reverse complement strand
CTTGCGCGCGGGTTTGGGGGGGGGGGGGGGGGGCGGGCGGCCGCGCGGCGGCGCCCCCCCCCCCCCCGGCACTACCCACCGAGCGCTGGCCGATACCCCGCGTCTCATTACGTCTCAGCGCTTCTCGAACCGCTCGTCGAAGAACTCATCCAGTGCCTTCCACGCGCGCTTGGCCGCACGCGGGTTGTACACGCAGCCCGGCGGGCTGTTGGCGTCCGATTCGGCGAAGCAGTGCACCGCGCCGCTGTAATTGGTGAATTCCCAGTCGATCTTGGCCGCGTTCATTTCCTGCTCGAAGCTGGCGATGTCATCCTTGCTCACGCTCTTGTCGTCGGCGCCATTGAGCACCAGCACGGACGGATGCGTGCCACCGGCCTTGGCCGGCAGCGGCGAGCCCAGTCCGCCATGCAGGCTGACCACACCGGCCAGCGGCGCACCGGCGCGCGCCATCTCGAGCACGGTCGTGCCGCCGAAGCAGAAGCCGACCGCGCCGATCCGGCTGGCATCCAGCGGCGCCTTCCCTGCCTGGGCCTTGAGCACCTCGATCGCCTTCAGCGCACGCGCCCGCAGCACCGGACGGTCATTGCGCAGCTTGGTCGCCACCGGCCCGGCCTCGGCATCGGTCTTCGGGCGCACGCCCTTGCCGTACACATCGGCGACCAGCACCACGTAGTCGTCGCCGGCCAGCTGCTTGGCCTTGGCGATGGCCGAGTCGTTGACGCCCTTCCAATTGGGCACCATCACCAGCCCCGGACGCTTGTCGTTGTCACCGTCGTCGTAGACCAGCACGCCGCTGAAGGTGGTGCCATCCTGGGTCCACTCCACCGGCTTGGCCTGCATCGCCGCCAGCGCGGGCAGCGCCGTCATCCCCAACAGCACCGCCGCACCCCACCGCCATTGCCTGTTCATGCGTCTGCTCCCGACAGAAAGAGCCCCGAGTGTATGACGGCCGGTTGACGGGACCGTGTAGAAGCGCCGGGTCCGCGTGCCCCCCGTGATCCGGCAGACCGGCCGCGCCCGACCTCATCTGAATTAACCACCTCCGTCCCTGTTATTGAATTAACTACCTCCGTCCCTGTTATGGCAGGCTGGCCGGCCCTGTTTACGGAACACTTCATGAGTCTTGTCGACCGTTTCCTGTCCGGCCTGGTGCCGCGCCTGCCCGAAGACGATGCGCGGATGTGGGCCTGGGTCGAGGGCGCCAGTGCAGCCGATCTGCAGCGCCTGCGCAAGCGCTGGCCGCAGGCGCCCCAGAGCCTGCTTGCACTGCTGGCGCGGGTCGACGGCACGCATTTCCGCGCCTACCCGGGTGGCGAGGTCGTGGTGCTGATGCTGGGCTCGGACGTCGAAGAAGGGCATTACCCCTACTACCTGCGCTCGGTGGAACAGATGTTCGAGGACAGCGCGCAGTGGGATGACAGCATCCGCTCGATCTACGAGGAATGGCTGGAGGAAGACCCGGAGATTCTCGGCGACGGCATCGATGCCGACCTGCCGATGGGCAAGCGCCTGTGCTTCTCGCACTGCATGAACAACGGCGGCAGCTCGATGCTGTACCTGGATTTCGATCCCGCCCCCGGTGGCACGGTTGGCCAGGTGGTGCGCTATCTGCACGACCCCGACAGCTACCGGGTGATCGCGCCGAGCTTCGATGCATACCTGCAGCAGCTCATCGAAAACGACTACGCCTTCATCGATGAGGAAGAGGTCTGACGTGACTCAGGCGATGCCGATGCCCGGGATCGCCGTGATCTGGTCCGGATCGAAACCGGCCAGTTCAGCGAAGTGGCGGCCACGGGCGACGTAGTCGCGGTATACGCCATAGCTCGGCGCCCCCGGCGACAGCAGCACCACCCCACCCTGCCCGCCCAGCGCCTTGCCGGCCAGGTCCATGGCCTCGGGCAGGTCGGCAGCGGCATGCAGCCCGAAGCGGCCGGCATCGGCCAGCGGCTGCAGCAGTGCGTGGATGCGTGGCCCGTTGGCCCCCATCGTGACGATCTCCACCGGCGGCACGTCGTGCGCCATGTGCGCGACGAAGTCGTGCCAATCCAGGCCACGATCATGTCCGCCGACCAGCAGCGCGATGCGTCGCCCGGCGAAGCACTCCAGTGCGGCCAGGCTCGCGTGCGGCGTGGTGCTGATCGAATCGTTGACGAAGGTGATGCCGTCGCGCATGCCGATCGTCTGCAGGCGGTTCGGCAGCGGGCGGAAATCCTGCACCGCCGGGGCTAGCCCCACCGCGTCCAGGCCCAAGGCCTCGATCGCGGCCAGCACCGCGCACAGGTTGCCGCGGTTGTGCCGGCCCGGCAGCGGCGTATGTGAGGTATCGAACACCGCCTGCTCGCCGCGATGCACGACATCGCCACGCATATGCCAGCCCTGCGGCTGGTTGAACCAGATGACCTCGCTCTCAGGCAGCGACACCCCTGCCAGGTGCGGGTCGGCGGCGTTGAGCACCGCGATCCGCGGCGCGGCCTCGGTGACCAGCCGCAGCTTGTCCTCGATGTAGCGTGCCTCGCTGCCGTGCCAGTCCAGGTGCTCGGGGAACAGGTTCAGCACGATGGCGACCTGCGGGTGCGCGCCACTGCGCGCGACCTCGCCGGTCTGGTAGCTGGAGAGCTCCACCGCCCAGTACCGCGGCGCCGGCTGCGGGTCCAGCACTTCCAGCAGCGGCAGGCCGATGTTGCCGATCAGCCCGGTGCGCGCGCCCGAGGCACGCAGCAGATGCGCCAGCAGTGCGGTAGTGGTGCTCTTGCCCTTGGTGCCGGTCACGCAGACGGTGTCGTGCACGATGCCGTCGGCGGCGGCCTGTTCGGCGAACCACAACGAGGTGCCGCCGATGAACTGCGTGCCCTGCGCCGTGGCGTGCAACGCAGCTTCGCCATACGGGCTGATGCCCGGCGACTTGATCACCACCTCGAACGCGGCCAGTGCCTCGCCGGTGACATCCGAACGGACCGTCAGCGCGCCGTGGGTTTCCTCGTGCGCACCGGCAGCCTCGGCCTCCGGGCAGAACAGGGTCAGCGGCAGCGACGGCAGCCGCTGCTGCAGGACGCGGAACGCCGCGCGTCCCTCACGTCCCCATCCCCACAACGCAACGCGCTTGCCTTCAAGCTGCGAAATTCGCACGCAGACGCTCCCAGATCGCCGGCGGGATGCGGTGTTCGCCTTCCAGCGCCAGCAGCGGCTCGATCTGCAGTTCGGTGACATCCAGCTGCGGGCGGATCTCGTGGACGAAGCGCTTCACCAGCGCGTCTTCATTCCATTCCGGGCGCGCGGCCAGGGTGGCCATCGCGGCGCGTGATTCGCGGCCTTCGCCCACGCACTCGAACGGTTTGTGGTCCTGGAATTCTAGAAGTGCATCGAAGCCCGGGGCCTGCTCGATATCGTCGAGCAGGTTGCGGCCGAAGATGCCGACCAGGCGCATCTTCGGCATGAACGGGGCCAGCGCCAGGAACACGAAGTGGCACTTCGGGCAGACGCCGCACCAGCGGTTCACCGGGCGCTCGCCCAGGATGTGGAAATTGCGGTTGCAGCTGGAGAAATGCGCGTCGTAGACATCGCTCTTGGCGAACTGACGCGCCACTGCCAGCTCCGAGAGCGGGCGCAGCAGCGAGTAATAGTGCAGGTCCGCGGCGACGTGCCGTTCCAGATGCTCGCCGAAGGCCTGCTCGAACGCCCAGCCCTTCGACCACTGGTGATTGACCTCGCCCGTGCCCGGAATCTGGCTGCCATAACTGGCCGAGCGCTCGTTGGAGAACACCACCTGGTCCACGCCCTGCAGCAGCGCGGCCAGCACCATGATCGCCGAGTTCACCGCGGTGACCGGGATATGGCCGTTCCAGGCGCCCTGGCGGTTGAGCTCGAACAGCTCCGGGGCCAGCGTGCGGCCGATGTTGAGGATCGGCAGGCCGGTGCGCTCGGCGCAGGCGCGGATCAGCTGCGAGCCGCCGATCCACGTGACCGTTTCGGCGATGCCCAGGCTGCGCAGCGCTTCGATGCTGACCAGCGAATCCTTGCCGCCGCCGATGGCGACCAGCGCGTGTTCGCGCAGGCCCAGCGCCGGCGCCGCGAAGGCCTCGCCGTCCACCGGCAGGCGGAAGCGGCCACGCAGGTTCAGGCCATTGCGGTAGGCGAATTCGCCCAGGCCGTTGAGGTACACGGTCTCGACCAGCGCCGCGGTCGCCGCATCGATCGTGTAGCTGTCGATGCGCACCTGTTCGGGCACGCCGGCCTTGTAGTAGCTCACGCCGGCGATCAGGTGCAGCAGGCGCAGCGCGCGCTGCACCGCCTCGGCACGGTCACCCTCGAGCACGAACGGCGCGCCCGGAATGGTCACCGTCTCGATCAGCTCCGGGCCGTCATCGAAGGCGTAGACCAGCTGCGCCACGCCGGTGTCCGCGGCGAATTCGCAGCGGACGAAGCGGAAGACGGCAACCTGGTGTTTATCAAAAGCAGTCATGGTGTATCCGGTTTGGAAGGCGGCTGGCAGCACTCAAGGACCATCATCGATGACGTCCTCGCGCGGCAGCTCGCGCTGGTTGTAGGTGTTGGCCATGACGTAGCCGTACGCGCCCGCGTCGGCGATCAGCATCACATCCTCCGGCGCGGTCGAAGCCGGCAGGCGGCGGCGCTTGCCGAACACATCGCTGGATTCGCAGATCGGCCCGACCACATCGAACAACGCTTCGGAGTAGCCGCTCAGGCGGCTGAGGTTCTCGATGTCATGCCAGGCGTCGTACAGGGCCGGACGCATCAGGGTGTTCATGCCCGCATCCAGGCCGACACGGCGGATGCCGTCCTTCTCGACCACCTGGGTGGCCCGCGCCAGCAGCACGCCGGACTCGGCCACCAGGTAACGACCCGGCTCGATCGCCAGGCGGAACGCGGGGTGCACCGCCTTCACTTCGGCCAGGCCAACGGCCCAGGCCTCCAGATCGAACGGCTCGTCATCGGCGCTGTACGGGATCGGCAGGCCACCGCCGATGTCGATGGTCTCGACGCTGCCGATGCGGCGGGCGAACCCGGCCAGTTCATCGCACATCAGGCGCCAGTGCTGTGCGGTTTCCACGCCGCTGCCCAGGTGCGCATGCAGGCCGACCACGCGGGTGCCCAGCTCGCCGGCGATGCGCACGAACTCATCCACGCGGGCGATCGGCAGGCCGAACTTGGAGTCCTTGCCACCGGTGCGGACCTTGGCATGGTGGCCTTCGCCACGGCCCAGGTCCACGCGCAGCCACAGCTCGCGGTTGCTGAACAGTTCCGGCCAGCGCTGCAGCGCTTCCACGTTGTCCAGGGTGACGGTCACGCCCAGCGCGAACGCGGCATCGTACTCGGCGTGCGGCGCGAAGCTGGGAGTGAACAGCACGCGCTTGGGCGACAGCGTCGGCAGCGTGTTGAACACATGCTTGAGCTCGCCGTGCGAGACGCACTCCAGACCGAAGCCTTCCTGCTCCAGCACTTCCAGGATGGCCGGGTGCGAGTTGGCCTTGATCGCGTAGTAGCGCTGGTCGATCGCCTTGATCGCGTTCAGCGCGCGCGCACGCGCCCGCACCGTGGCCAGGTTGTAGACGTAGCGCGGCGTGCCGGCCTGGGCGAGGGTCAGCAGGTGCTCGCGCTGGCCGCGCCACCAGGCGGTTTCGCGCGGGCGGATGGTGCCCGCGATTTCACGCCAGCGCGGGCCGAACACTTCGCCCTCTTCCACCGGCATCGCGCCGCTGTCGATCAGCTCGGCGTGCAGGATCGGCAGCAGTCCGTCCGCATCGGCCTCGTCGATGACGAAGGTCAGGTTCAAGTCGTTGGACGACTGCGAAATCATGTGCACGCGTTCGCGGCCGAAGGTGGCCCACACGTCCGAGAGCTTGTGCAGCATCGAGCGCATGCCGCGGCCGACCAGGGTGATCGCCGCGCACGGCACGATGATCTTGACCTTGCAGATCTGCGACAGGTCGGCCGACAGCGCGGCCAGCACATCGGTGCTGACCAGGTTTTCGGACGGGTCCAGCGAGACGGTCACGTTGGTTTCGGCCGAACCGATCAGGTCGACGGAGAGGCCATGCTTCTTGAACAGCCCGAACACGTCGGCCAGGAAGCCGACCTGCTGCCACATGCCGATGCCTTCCATCGAGACCAGCACGATGCCGTTGCGGCGGCTGATCGCCTTCACGCCCGGCACCGCCGCGGCGTTGCCATCGATGCTGGTGCCCGGCAGCTCGGGGCGTTCGGTGTCCAGGATCGCCATCGGCACGCCGGCATCGCGGCACGGCTTGATCGAGCGCGGGTGCAGCACCTTGGCGCCGGTGGTCGCGATCTCCTGCGCTTCGTAATAGTCCAGGCGGGTCAGCAGGCGCGCATCCGGCACGTCCTTCGGGTTGGCGCTGAACATGCCCGGCACATCGGTCCAGATCTCCACGCGGCTCGCGCCGAGCAGTGCACCGAAGTACGCCGCGGACGTATCCGAACCACCGCGACCGAGGATGGCGGTGCCACCATCGGCATGACGGGAAATGAAGCCCTGGGTGATCAGCATGCGGGTTGGCTGGGCGCGGAAACGCGTGGCCCAGTCGGTCTCGGCACGCCACTGGCAATTCACCGACAGGCGCTGCGACCACTCGCTCTGGCTGGGCTGCGGCGGCAGCGCATCGAGCCATTCGCGCGCGTCCATCCAGCCGAAATCCAGGCCGCTGGCGCGCAGGTAGGCGGCGCCAACGGTCGAGGACAGCAGCTCGCCCTGGCCCAGCACCTCGGCCTGCCACTCCAACGGCCGCCCGGCGGCACGCGGATCGTCCAGCAGCCCGGAAAGCGCGGCCAGACGGACGTCCAGCGCGGTGGCGTCCAGCTCGAGTTCGGTCAGGAATTCACGGTGGCGCGCGACCAGCGCGGCGACACGGTCGCGGCTGTCGGCGGCGCCATCGGCGATCGCGGTGAGTTCATTGGTCACCCCGGACAACGCCGACACCACCACCAGCACGCGCGAGCCCGTCTCTTCCGCCCGTTTTTTCGCCAGTTTGCCGATGGTGTCCCAGCGGTGACGACGCGACACGGAGGTGCCGCCGAACTTCAGTACGATCCAGCGATCGACAAGGGGGGAAGCTGACATGGAGGTGGAGGTTTGGGTAGTGAGGGGGATCGCCCGGCACGCCGGGCCGAACCCCCGATTCTATGCCAAGCCTGGCCGTTGCAGGGCCCGGGGTGCCCAGGCGGGCCGGATTTGTGCCGACACCGGTCCACGCGCCGCCGTACACGGCCCGGGAGGCGGCGCCGGTTGGTAAGCTGCCCGCCCGTTTTCGTCGAGCGTACCGCCATGACCTCCCGTCGTTTCCTGCAGCTGGATGTGTTTTCGCCCTACCCCGGCGCCGGCAACCCGTTGGCCGTGGTGCTCGATGCGCAGGGCCTGGACGAGACGGCGATGCAGGCCATCGCCCGCTGGACCCGGCTGCCCGAGACCACCTTCGTGTTCCCACCGCAGGCCCCGGGCGCCAGCTACGGCATCCGCATGTTCAGTCCGCAGAAGGAAGTGCCGTTCGCCGGCCATCCCAGCGTGGGCACCGCCCATGCGGTGCTGGAACTGGGCGTGGCCGCGCCGGTGGAGGGCGTGCTGATCCAGGACGGCATCGCCGGGGCCCTGCCGCTGCGCGTGGATGGCAGCGGTGAGGCCCGCACCATCGCAATCCGCACCCCGCGCGCCGCCGTGGCCGAAGTGACCACTGCCGCCGATCCCCGCCTACAGGCCGTCCTGGCCGGTTGGCCGCTGGGCAGCCTGCCGCCGGCGCGCATGGCCGGTGGCCGCAGCTGGTGGGTGGTGGAACTGGCCGACGAAGCCGCCCTGCGCGCGCTCACCCCCGACTGGGACGCCGTGGCAACGCTGGCCGAGGCGACCGACAGCATGGGTGTGTTCGCTTATGCGCGCAGCCAGGGCCAGGCCTGGGATCTCGCGGTCCGCGCCTTCGTCGGCAATGGCCGTCGCTTTGAAGATGCTGCCTCCGGTGCGGCCAATGCCGTGCTCGCCGCCTGGCTGGACAGCCGCGACGCGCTGCCGGGCACCGCGCACGGGTACGTGGTCAGCCAGGGCCGGGAAGTCGGCCACGATGCGCGCCTGACCCTGCGCATCGATGACCATGGTGACGTCTGGTCCGGCGGCCAGGTGCAGACCGTCATCCGCGGCACGCTGGACTGGTAAACCCGCCGCGCCTCAGCGCGCCGCCTCGTATACCGGTGCGCCATCGACCCAGGTCGAGCGCACCTGCAGGTCGGCCAGCGCGGCCGGCGGAATGCTGAGCGGGTCGCGGTCGAGCACGACGAAGTCCGCGCGCAGTCCGGGCTGCAACCGTCCCACCTGGGCTTCGTCATGCCCTGCCCAGGCGGCGTCGGCGGTGAAACCGCGCAGCGCTTCCGCCGCCGTCAGGCGCTGATCGGGCTGCCAGCCCCCCGGTGGCCGCCCGGCACGGTCCTGTCGGGTAACCGCGGCATACAGACCCAGGCGTGGATCGACCTGCTCGACCGGGAAATCCGAGCCGAGCGCAAGCCGCGCACCGGAGGCCAGCATCCGTCGCCACGCATAGGCACCAAGGATGCGCTCGGGACCGACCCGGTCCTGCGCCCAGCCCATGTCCGACGTGGCGTGGGTGGGTTGCATCGAGGCGATCACGCCGAGCTGGGCGAAGCGCGGAATGTCCTCCAACGCGACCACCTGCGCATGCTCGATGCGCCAGCGATGATCCGTGGCGCGACGCTCGCCCAGCACCTTCTGATAGGTGTCCAGTGCGATCCGGTTGCCGCGGTCGCCGATCGCATGGGTAGCGACCTGGACATGACAGGTATCGGCCCTGCGCACCGCCGTTTCAAAGTCGTCGGGTGAGGTCACCAGCAATCCACGGTTGTGCGGGTCGTCGCTGTAATCGGCCAACAGCGCGGCCCCGCGGCTGCCCAGCGCCCCATCCATGAACAGTTTCACCCCGCGCATTTCCAGGCGGCCACCGGCGTGCTGGTACGCGCCCTGTGCACAGAGATCCGCCAGGGCATCGCCATTGCCATCGGCATACGCATCGATGCGCAGAGGCAACCTGCCGGCATCGGCGAAGCGGCGCATCAGGGCCAGATCGGCGCGCGATACGCCCATGTCGTGCACACCGGTCAGGCCCTGGCTGACCGCCTTGTCCAGCGCGCGGGCCAGCATCTGCTCGCGCGCGGCCTCGCTCGGCGCCGGGATCGCGGCCTGCACGAGCGACATCGCTTCATCGACGAACACCCCACTCGGTTGCCCCTTGGCATCGCGCACGATGCGCCCGCCGGCCGGTTGCCAGCTGCCCTTCAATCCGCGTTGCCCGGGTTGCCGTGCGACGGCGCGCAGTGCCGCGCTGTTGCCCCAGCCGGCATGGCCATCGATGCGGCCCAGCCAGACCGGCCGGTCCGGGAACGCCGCGTCGAGATCGGCCACGGTCGGGAACTGTTTGTCCGGCCAGCGATTCTGGTCCCAGCCGCTGCCCAGCAGCCAGCCCTCGGGATTGTCAGCCGCGAAGCGCTGCAGCCGCGCGACGATGTCCCGGGTACTGGTCGCGCCGGTGAGGTCGGCCTGCATCAGGGTGCCGCCGAGGAACATCAGGTGGGCATGCGCGTCGATCAGGCCCGGAATCACGGTCGCCTGGCCGACGTCGGTCAATGCCGCGAGTGGATACAGCGTGAGCATCGCCTGCCGGTCACCGACGGCAAGCACGCGCCCGGTATCGGTATCCCAGGCCAGCGCGGTGGCGGCCGGTGCGTCGGGATCGCCGGTGTGGATGGTCTCAGCGGTCAGCAGGCGGACATCGGCCTGCGCGGTGCCGGCCAGCAGGCAGGCGATCAGGGCGGCAAGAGCGGTCGGACGCATGCAGAGACCCCACAACAGGAAAGCGGCGACTATGCGGCCGCCGCTTTCCCATCACAATCTGCTGTGCACCAATCCGTCTGCGCGGATCAGCCGGCCAGCTCGGCCTCGAGCGTGATCGGTACCGCGCTGAGTGCCTTGGACACCGGGCAGTTCTGCTTGGCGTCATCGGCGATGGCGCGGAACTGGGTGGCCTCGATGTTCGGCACCACGGCCTTCACCTTCAACGTGATCTGCGACAGCTGCGGGCCACCTTCCATCGAGAGGTCGACCTTGGCTTCGGTATCCAGCGAAGTGGGCACGAAACCGGCCTCGGTGAGCTTGGCCGACAGCGCCATGGTGAAGCACCCGGCGTGCGCGGCGGCGATCAGTTCTTCCGGGTTGGTGCCCTTCTCGTCGCCGAAGCGGCTGCTGAAGGCATAGCGGGTTTTGTCCATCAAGCCGCTCTGGGGCGTACTCAATTGTCCCGTGCCTGTCTTGAGGTCACCTTCCCAATGCGCGGTGGCATGACGCGAAATACCCATCGTTGATCTCCTGCGGGATGAATGGCCTGGCCAGCCTAGACCGGTCCGCGTTAGCACCGTGTCTGGCTGCCGTCAGGCGATCGGCAGACGCCGCCCCCAGCTGAATCGGATCTCAAGACGGATGCTGTTTTCAAGTGGTTTTCGTGCGACAGTCGGGGTGCGACGGTCCATGACCGATGGCCTCCGCCGCGAGGGCGGACCCTGTTTTTTGGCTATGACCTGATGCACTGCGGTAACGAAGGGCGTGGAAATCACGAATTTTTATGCGTTTGCCTATTGGCGGCGCCCCATAGTTGCCCTACATTTCGCTTGCCGACGGGGTTCGGCGCGACCAAACAACCAACCGTTCACGGAACAGGAAACCATGGCAAAGACCGCTAAGAAGGCTGCCCCGAAGAAGGCAGTAAAGAAAGTCGCTACGAAGGCAGCCGCGAAGCCGGCCGCTCCCAAGCCGATCAAGGAAGTGCTGAGCAAGTCTGGTCTGGTTGCACACATCGTTGAAGCGTCCGGCGTTGTCGCCAAGGACGTGCGCGCCGTGCTCGCCTCGCTGGAAGGCGCCGTCGCCGCTTCGGTGCACAAGAAGGGCGCTGGCAGCTTCACCCTGCCGGGCCTGCTGAAGATCTCCACCGTCAGCGTGCCGGCCAAGCCGAAGCGCAAGGGCATCAACCCGTTCACCAAGGAAGAGCAGTGGTTCGCCGCCAAGCCGGCCTCCACCAAGCTGAAGGTGCGTCCGCTCAAAAAGCTCAAGGACGCTGCGCTCTAACACGCGCGCTTCCTGCAGCACCCGGACGGGACGGCTCACGCCGTCCCGTCTTTTTTTTGACTGTTCCGCCATTCGAATCGCGGCGGTTGGTGGGTCGGGCGCTGGGCCGTGATGCCCTTGCCGGCGAATGTCCCCCGGCCGCCGCCTGGCGGCGACGGCCTCCTCCTTGATTTCGCCCACAAGGGCATCACGACCCACGTCTGGAGACCATTGGCGCCGCAAACCAAGCTCCGGTTCGCAGCACGCTTGCAGCAAGCCGAGCCCCGCAGCGAAACACAGCGTTTCCAAAGACGTTCGCGCCGCCTGCTTCCTGCGCAGATGCCTGTCCTGCCGTGATCCACGGCATGGCAGAACCGACCGGAACGCACAGGGTGGAACACTGCGTGCGACCGCGCCTGTCGTCGCGGTACGGATCGCAGCCTATGGTGGGCTTGTCCCCCACCGTGCAGGCAGCCATGGCCAGCTCTTCTTCCCAGCGTTACCGCATCACCGTCACCCCGATCGAAAAGGACGGCCTGCAGTGCAGCGGGCGCTGCACCATCGAGCTGGAACATCGCGCGCAGCAGGACTGGATGCGCCTGCTGGAAACCGCGCGGCGCACCACCGGGCTCAGCGGTGACGAGCGTGCCGCGGCGATCGTCGCCACCCAGTTGCTGCGCGATCTCGCCCGGCGCCACGCCGACGAACCCGACCATCCGTTGACCGTGCTGCAGCCTCAGCTGGACGAGGTGCTGGCCGCGCTGGAATCGATCCAGGGCGCGCCCTGAACCAGGCGCCCGCTGCGGCGCTACACTCGGCGCTCTCCGGGGAGACTCCTGCATGCGCCGTGCCGTCCTGTTACTGCCGCTGCTGATCCTGCACGGCTGCTCCTGCCAGCCGCATGCCCCTGCGCCCGATGCCGTCGTCGCGGCGGACAACGCCGCCGCACCAGAGGCGTCGGACGAGGACGCGTCGCCATCACCGTCCCTCTCCACGCCGATCGCTGCCGCCCCCAGCGCGGTGGCTGCCGACGCGCTGGATGAGCCCTCGGTGGTCCACCGTTACATCAGCGCCCTGGCGCAGGGCGACCTCGCCACCGCCGATGCCCACTGGACCGGCGGCAGTCCGGGTGGCCATCCCGACGATGCGGTCCTGCGTGCACTGCCCGGGTTCCGCGGGCTGCGCATCAAGACCCAGACACCGATCGCCCGCGACACGGCCACGCCCTCGCGGCTGCGCGAAGTGCCGGTCCAGATCCGGGTCGGCACGGCAACCGGCACGCTGCGCTTCGAGGGCTGGTATCGGCTGCAGCCCCGCGTGGATGGCAGCGGCTGGGAAATCCATGGCGCCTCGATCCACCCGGTGATGAACTGACCCGCAGCGGAAAGGACGTTGATCTGCGGGCGCGTACGTCAAAGCTGGATTCAGCCGCACGCGCTATTGTTGGCCTCTCACTCCCCACGGCCTGCCGCCATGAATGTTCGCCCGCTGTTGTCCCGCCTCGCCGCCTGCACCGTGTTGCTCGCCGCCGCCATCGGCGCGCAGGCCGCGCCCAGCGTCTCCGGCCGCCAGTTGTCGGTCGGTGCCACCGATGTGCAGCAGTATCTCGATGGCAGTTTCCCGCGTACCCAGAACGCGCTGGGCGGGTTGATCGCGATGACGATGAGTCACCCGCAGCTTACCCTGCCGCAGGGCAGCCGACTGGACCTGGGCTTCGATGTGGCCATGGCCACCGCCGGCAGCAGCCCGGCACCGCTGGGCAAGGTGAAGCTCAGCAGCGGCCTGCGCTATGACGCGCAGACCCAGGGCTTCCATCTGCAGGAGCCGACGGTGGATGACTTCACCCCGGCCAACAACGGCGGCAAGCTGGATTCACGCACGCGCAGCCTGCTCAATGCCTGGCTCGCCGATTACGCCCAGCGCGAGCCGATCTACAAGATCGACCCGAGCGTGGGCGCCCTGCTCGGCGCGCTGCAGGTGCAGTCGGCCCAAGTGGAGAACGGCAAGCTGGTGGTCACCTTCAACCAGGATCTCGGCGCACTCGTGCCGGCCGGGGTGCTGGGCAAGTAACCAGGATGGCACCGACCAACGGTCGGTGCCTACACGCTAAATCGGTGCCTGCACGCTCAACCGGTGCCTGCACACTCAACCGGCCAACGCCTTGGCCACCGCATCGGCGAACGCCGGGATGTCACCCGGCTTGCGGCTGGTGATCAGGCCACCGTCCACGACAACCTCGGCATCGGTCCATTCGGCGCCGGCATTGCCCAGATCGGTCTTCAACGAGGGCCAGGACGTGACCTTGCGGCCCTTGGCCAGGCCCGACTCGACCAGCAGCCACGGGCCGTGGCAGATCGCCGCGACCGGCTTGCCTGCCGCACCGAATGCCTTGATCAGAGCGACCGCGTCGGTGTCGATGCGCAGCTTGTCGGGATTGATCACGCCGCCGGGAAGGACCAGCGCGTCGTAGTCGTCGGCCTTGGCGCCCTTCAGTGGCGCATCGACCTTCACCTCCTCACCCCAGTCCTTGTCTTTCCAGCCGCGGATCTGGCTGGCGTCGCCGGGCGCGATCACCTTGACCGAGGCCCCCCAGGATTCCAGCAGGCGCTTGGGTTCCTGCAGCTCGGACTGCTCGAAACCATCGGTGGCGAGGATCGCAATGTGCTTGCCGTTGAGTGCGTGTGCCATGGAGCGGCTCCAGTAAGTGGGAGCGTCCAGTGTGGCCACGCGCGCATTGGGCGACGGTGACCACAATGTGCACAGCGTGTCGGCGCAACCACCGACCCACGGTCGGTGGCTGCCAGCGGGATCAGCGCTTGGGCTGCAGCATCGTGCCGGTGCACTTCTTCGAGCCGCAGCGGCATTCCCAGATCTTCTTCAGGCGCGCGGTGTGACGCTCGGCCAGCGTGATGCCGTAGTTGTAGGTCAGCTCATCGCCCGGCTTGATGTCCTTGATCGCCTCGATGAAGACCTTGTCCTCGCGCCGGTTGTCGCCCTCGGCTTCTTCGATCACGGCCTCGCAGTTCGGGTCGCAGCTGTGGTTGAGCCAGCGCGCGTCGTTGCCCTTGTAGTTCGCATCGATGACGTAGTCGTCATTGAGGGTGAACAGGAAGGTATGACCGCTCTCCACATCCCCGGTGTCGTCGGCATCCACGTCGGCGTGGCTGCGCAGCAGACCCTTGTACTGGATGACCCGCTCGCCCTTCTTGATCGGCGCCAGCGCGAACACGCCATTGCCATGGATGGTGGACTTGCGGGCCTGGATCTTCTTGGGCATCTGGCTGACCGTTGCGGTGGGAAGCCCCGATTCTCGCTTAATCTTTGTGATTGCCAAAGCGATGCGGTCCAATAGGCGTCCAAGGCCGCCCTGCGGGCGCCTGAACGGGCGGGTTGGATGCCGCCGGAGAAAAGCGTACAATTTCAGTCCGCTTTATGGTTCTGCACCCCACCATGCTCCGCGTCACCAAGCTTACCGATTACGCCACCGTCGTGTTGACCGTGCTCGCCGCCCGTCCGGGCGAGGTGCTCAGTGCGACTGAACTGGCCGAGTTTGCCCGTCTGGAACCGCCGACTGTCAGCAAACTGCTCAAGCCGCTGGCCCAGGCCGGTCTGGTCGAAGGCCTGCGCGGCGTCCGCGGCGGCTACCGGCTGACCCGCGCGGCGGACCAGATCACGCTGTTCGAGATCGTGGAAGCCATGGAAGGGCCGCTCGGCCTGACCGAGTGCGCCCACGACCACAGCCAGTGCGGCCGCGAGCTGCAGTGTGGCGCGCGCAGCAGCTGGCGGATGATCAACGACGTGGTGTCCGAAGCGCTGCGCGCGGTCACCCTGGCGCAGATCCTGCCCCCTCTTCCCCTTGTTGACGCCCACCGCCGCGCGATCGCGGCGGATGTCGTCTCCTGATCAGGCAGCCCCCATGGCCACCGATACCCTTGATACCGTCGCCACCGGCGATACCCCCAACCGCGAGATCCATGAGCAGCTCGGCCGCAAGTATTCGGCGGGCTTCATCACGGACATCGAATCGGACTCGTTGCCGCCCGGCCTGGACGAGGACACCATCCGTGCCCTCTCGGCCAAAAAGGAAGAGCCGGAATGGATGACGCAGTGGCGCCTGGATGCCTACCGCCACTTCCTGACCATGCCGATGCCGGACTGGGCCAAGCTGCAGATCGCCCAGATCGACCTGCAGGCGCTGAGCTATTACTCCGCGCCGAAGGGCCCGAAGTACGCCTCGCTGGACGATGTGCCCAAGGAACTGCTGGACACCTACGACAAGCTCGGCGTGCCGCTGCATGAGCGCGCCAGGCTGGCCGGCGTGGCCGTGGATGCAGTATTCGATTCGGTCTCGGTCGGCACCACGTTCCGCAAGGAACTGGCCGAGAAGGGCGTGATCTTCTGCTCCATGTCCGAAGCGATCAAGGAACATCCGGAACTGGTCAAACAGTACCTGGGCACCGTGGTCCCGGTCGGCGACAACTACTTCGCCGCGCTCAACTCGGCCGTGTTCTCCGATGGCAGCTTCGTGTTCATCCCTAAGGGCGTGCGTTGCCCGATGGAGCTGAGCACCTACTTCCGCATCAACGCCGGCCACACCGGCCAGTTCGAGCGCACGCTGATCATCTGCGAGGACAAGGCGTACGTGTCCTACCTGGAAGGCTGCACCGCGCCGATGCGCGATGAGAACCAGCTGCACGCCGCGGTGGTCGAACTCGTCGCGCTGGAAGATGCCGAGATCAAGTACTCGACGGTGCAGAACTGGTACCCGGGCGATGAGAACGGCGTGGGCGGCATCTACAACTTCGTCACCAAGCGTGCCGAATGCCGTGGCGCGCGCAGCAAGGTCACCTGGACCCAGGTCGAGACCGGCTCGGCGATCACCTGGAAGTACCCGTCCTGCGTGCTGCTTGGCGATGATTCGGTCGGCGAGTTCCACTCGGTCGCGCTGACCCACCACCGTCAGCAGGCCGATACCGGCACCAAGATGATCCACATCGGCAAGCGCACCAAGAGCAAGATCGTCAGCAAGGGCATCAGCGCCGGCCACGGGCAGAACACCTACCGCGGCCTGGTCAAGATGGAGCGCGGCGCCGAGGGTGCGCGCAACTACACCCAGTGCGATTCGCTGCTGATCGGCAAGAAGTCCGGCGCGCACACCTTCCCCTATATCGAGGTGAAGAATCCCAGCGCGACGGTCGAGCACGAAGCCACCACGTCCAAGATCTCCGACGACCAGCTGTTCTATTGCCGCGCCCGCGGCATCGACCAGGAAAACGCGGTCTCGATGATCGTCGACGGTTTCTGCAAGCAGGTCTTCCGCGAGCTGCCGATGGAGTTCGCGGTGGAAGCCAAGAAGCTGCTGGACGTCAGCCTGGAAGGCTCGGTCGGATGAAGCGCCTGCTCACCCTGGCCGTGCTGCTGTGCGCGGCGGCACCGGCGTTCGCGCAGGACGTGGTGTGCAATCCCGGCGGCAATCAGCTCGAACTCAATGCCTGCGCCGACCAGGAGTTCAAGAAGGCCGATGCCGAATTGAATGCCGTCTACCGCCAGATCGTGACCCGGCTTGCCGGCGAGCCCGTGGCGCTGGCGAAGGTGAAAGCGGCACAGCGGCTGTGGGTGCAGCTGCGTGACGCCGACCTGGAAGCGCGCTACCCGGTGGGCGCGGATGAGAATCCGCGTTTCCTGTACGGCTCGATGTACCCGATGCTGTACTCCGGCGCCAAGGCGGCATTGACCACCACGCGTACCGCTTACCTGCGCAACGAATTCCTCGAGCGCAGCGAATACGACCTCTGAGTCGCGCTGCCTCCAGTTCCCCTATCTGACAAGACGATTATCGACATGTTGAAGATCGACAACCTCCACGCACGCATCGGCGAAAAAGACATCCTGAAGGGCCTCTCGCTCGACGTGAAGCCGGGCCAGGTGCACGCCATCATGGGCCCCAACGGCGCCGGCAAGTCCACCCTGGGCAATGTCCTGGCCGGCCGCGAAGGCTATGACGTCAGCGAAGGCAGCGTGCAGTTCGAAGGCAGGGATCTGCTCGGCCTGGCCCCGGAAGAACGCGCCGCCGCCGGCCTGTTCCTGGCCTTCCAGTACCCGGTGGAAATCCCCGGCGTGAACAACACCTATTTCCTGCGCGCCGCGCTCAACGCCCAGCGCAAGGCGCGCGGCGAGGAAGAGCTGGATTCGATGCAGTTCCTCAAGCTGGTCCGCCAGAAGCTGGCCGTGCTGCACCTGAAGGACGAGCTGCTGCACCGTGGCGTCAACGAAGGCTTCTCCGGCGGCGAGAAGAAGCGCAACGAGATCTTCCAGCTGGCCGTGCTCGAGCCGAAGCTGGCGATCCTGGATGAAACCGACTCCGGCCTGGACATCGATGCGCTCAAGAGCGTGGCCGACGGCGTCAATGCGCTGCGTTCGCCGGACCGTTCGTTCATCGTGATCACCCATTACCAGCGCCTGCTCGACTACATCAAGCCGGACGTGGTGCATGTGCTGGCCGACGGCAGGATCGTGCAGAGCGGCGGCCCGGAACTGGCCCTGGAACTGGAAGCCCACGGCTACCACTTCCTGAAGGACCGCGTGGTGCCGGAGGCAGCGGTCTGATGAGCGCCCTGCTCGATTCCCTCGCCAGCGGCTTCTGCGGCAGCGATGCACGTCGCGCCGAGCTGGACGCCGCCCTGCAGGCCGGCCTGCCCGGCCCGCGTACCGAAGCCTGGAAATACACCTCACTGCGTCAGCTGGAGCGCCGCAGCTTCCAGCCCGCGCCGCTCGCCCCGGCCGTGGTCGATGCCGCCCTGCTGGCCGACATTCCGTCGCCGCGGCTGGTGTTCGTCAACGGCCGTCCGTCCGGCGCGCTGAGCGATGTCGCCGCAGTGCCGGCCGGCGTACAGCTGGCCACGTTGTCCTCGGCGCTGGCCGCCGGCGATGAAGCCGCGCGCTTCCTTGGCCACCGATTCGAGCGCAGCGAGGAAGTGTTCGCCCGCCTCAACGCCGCGCTTGCCGATGAAGGCGTGCTGCTGCGCGTGGAGGAAGGCGTGCAGGTCGAAGCGCCGCTGCAGCTGGTCTTCATCAGCGTGGCCGGCGATGCCGATCTGTCCTGGCACCACCGCCACCTGATCGAACTGCGCAGCGGTGCCGCGCTGGGCGTGGTCGAGCATCACCTGCATGTCGGGGATGCCGCGCACCTGGACAACACCCTGGTGCACGTCCACCTCGCGCAGGACGCCGTGCTCTCGCATGCCCGCGTGCAGGCCGACGCCACCCGCGCCACCTCGCTGCTGCGCACCGACGCCGTGCTGGCGCGCAACGCGCAGTACCGCCGCGTCGATCTGGAGCTGGGCGCCGCGCTGAGCCGCCATGAGCTCAACGTCCGCCTGGAAGGCGACAACGCCCAGCTGACCGCCAACGGCGTGCTGCTCGGCAACGGTCGTCGTCATGTCGACACCCGCCTGGGCATCGAACACATCGCGCGCGACACGAGCTCGGAAATGGTCTGGCGTGGCGTGGCGGCCAACCGCAGCCGCGTGGTCTTCCACGGCGGCATCCACATCCGCGAAGGCGCCGATGGCACCGACGCCAACCTGTCCAACAAGAACCTGCTGCTCTCCGCCGATGCCGAGATCGATACCCAGCCCACGCTGGTGATTGATGCCGACGAAGTGAAGGCCGCCCACGGCGCCACGGTCGGCCAGCTCGATGCGAATGCGCTGTTCTACCTGCGATCGCGTGGCCTGCCGGCCGATCGCGCGCAGCAGCTGCTGAGCGCGGCGTTCTGCCATGAACCGCTGAACGTCCTTGACGCACGCCTGACCGAGCAGCTCACCGCCCAGCTCACCCGAGCGCTGGCCCTGGCGGGCGTCGCATGAACCTGTCCACGCCGCGCCCGGTCGCCGATACCGGCGCCGCGCCCGACTGGGATCGCGTGCGCCTGGACTTCCCGCTGTTGATGCGCGAAGTGCATGGCAAGCCGCTGGTGTACTTCGACAACGCCAACACCGGCCAGAAGCCGGTGCAGGTGATCGGCGCGGTGGACGAGTTCTACCGCCGCTACAACGCCAACGTCAGCCGCGCGGTGCATGCGCTCGGCACCGAAGCGACCGATGCCTACGAGGGCGCGCGCAACAAGCTGGCGCGCTTCCTCAACGTGCGCGCCAGCGAGCTGGTGCTGTGCAGCGGCACCACCTTCGCGATCAACCTGGTCGCGTATTCGTGGGCGCTGCCGCGGCTGAAGGCCGGGGATGTCATCCTGGTCTCGCGCATGGAGCACCATGCCAACATCGTGCCGTGGCAGCTGATCGCCCAGCGCACCGGCGCGACCATCCGCGTGGCCGAGATCACCCCGGACGGCGCACTGGACCTGGACGCACTGCGCAAGGCCATGACCCCCGAGGTCAAGCTGCTCGCAGTCGCCCACGTGTCCAACGTCCTGGGCACGGTCAACCCGGTCCGGGAGATCTGCCGCGAGGCCCGCAAGCGCGGCATCATCACCGTGGTCGACGGCTCGCAGGCCGTCCCGCACCGCAAGGTCGACATCCCCGCGATCGGCTGCGATTTCTACGCCATCACCGGCCACAAGATGTGCGGCCCGACCGGCACCGGTGCGCTGTGGGCCAGGCGCGAGCACCTGGATGCCATGCCGCCGTTCCTCGGCGGGGGCGAGATGATCAAGGAAGTCAGCTTCGAGGGCACCGTATTCAACGATGCCCCGCACAAGTTCGAAGCCGGCACCCCGAACATCGCCGGCTTCATCGGACTGGGCGTGGCGGTGGACTACCTGGAGTCGCTGGGCCTGGAGCATGTGGAAGCCCGCGAAGGCGAGCTGCTGGCGCACTTCACCGAAGAGCTCAACAAGATCGACGGCCTGCGCATCTTCGGCACCACGCCGGACAAGGCGGCGGTGGTCTCCTTCCTGGTGGACGGCGCGCATTCGCACGACCTGGCCACCCTGCTCGACCTGGAAGGCGTCGCGGTCCGCTCCGGCCAGCACTGCGCGCACCCGCTGCTGCAGTACTACGGCGTGGCGGCGACCTGCCGGGCGTCGCTGGCGTTCTACAACACGCATGAAGAAATCGAACGCTTCATCGTGGCGCTGAACAAGGTGCGCAAGCTGCTGGGGTGAGCCGGAGGCACCGGGCGGGGCCCTGCAGAACGCCGCGAGAGATCGCGGCGTTCTGCATTGGCGCCACGCCACACGACCGGCGTCGCTTCGCCATCGCCTGCGCAGACAACCCATTGGTTATTAGCTTCGATTCACGTCGGGTGAGGGCCTCGGCACTGCGTCCTGCTCCTGCGCACGCTCGATCTGCGCGACCAACAGCATCGTTGACGGATCGCCACTGCCGGCATGCGACTTGTGCGCCGCGGCCAGTGCCTCTGCAAGAAATGCCGCGCGCTGCTCCGGATCGGGCTCATCCTGCGCCTGCGCGAAACGGCGCGCCGCGTGATGGTACAGCTCCTGCGGATCGCCCAGCTTGCGCGCCCGCGCCCGCCAGTTCTCCACCGCCACCGCTTCGGCAGGGCCGGCTTCGTAATGGGCGATCAAGCGCTTGATCGCCGCCAGGTCATCGGTCTTCGCCATCGCGAGCACCCCCGCCTTTTCATCGGCAGACAGGTAGACAGAATTGCTGGGCGGGTCGTTCTGGCACGCGACCAAGGCAGGCAACAACAGACACAGCAGCGAGTACCGTTTCATCGATAAGGCACCATAGAGACAGAAGGGAATGGCAGCACCACACGATGCCTCGCCAGTGCCCCGATGTAAGCGATGCGATTGCGTCACCCACCGTGTTTTAAAGGCAGCCAAGCCATCGTAGGCGCGCTTGAAGGCCTGCGCCAACGCAGTATTTCAATGAACTATCGTTAGTCGATTCATCGCGCCATTCCAATCGCGTTGGGGGCGCGCATCTTTTCAATGGGTGCGGTGTGGCGGCGCACCGAGCACAGGCGCTCAGCAACATCGTCGGCCCATATTTTCTTACTTCGCGACACGCCCCTCTATCAGTCTGAACACACCATCTTTCACGAAGCCGCGCTGACTGGCCGAGCGCATAAAGAAGACCCCCGCGGTTGGCGCGGCATCATGACTTCAATGGAGGCAGTCCACTCAGAACGTTACTCTGCTGTAAACAAGGCCCAGTTCTTCATCGTGCAGGACCCATCGACCAGCATCGCCCTCCGGACACAGGTAGAACTTCCCGGCGTAATCTGACGCACGCGACCAAGCGCTGCGGGCGAACTGAGGAAATCGCCGCATGACTCGCGCGGCCGGCATCTCCGGTCTGCTTGCTAGCCTGCAGTCCTCGGGCAGAGTAAGAACCCCGCTGGTCAGACGGAAGACTAGCCACGATTCATTTGTGTCCATGTCGTGCGTCTCGCGTATGTTGACAGCATCCTCAGGCAACCACGCGGGCAACCACTTCGACTCACCGATTGCTTGTCTCGAGAGAGCTTGATTGCGGTCTGCATACTCGGTGCTTGAAACTTCCATGCAACCAGAAAGTGCGAGTGCCAACGTCACCATCAGGAAGAGCTTGCGAGTGTTCATTGGAGGCATGCAAGTCATCAGTAGGCGAAATTTCCACCGGGACTATAGCTCCCGCACATCTGCGAGCAACTCCCAGCAGGGCTCATTTGTCCAGATGATCGTCCGAGCCGATTTGCCAATTGATCCGCAGCGGAGTCAGCGGCAGAGTCGCCCTTGATGTTCTGATCGAACCACTCGCGCCCGTCGCTTATGCACTGAGCAGCAGCAGATCCGCCCATACCCTTCTGTGCGGCCTGGCAGCTTGCCATGCAATGGAAGTACTTATCTTGGCCAACCCATCCATTGTGACACCCACCAACCAAGTGTGTGGCTGACCATCCCGCCCAGCGCCTGGAACTACAAACAATCACGGTGGAGTTGATCAGGTCCTCCCCGAGGCTATCTACTAGACGCCCCAGCAGATCCAACCTATCCCTTGGCTCGATCAGATGTTTCGATACGTGTGAGCCGCGGCTCCCAATGGTGATCCATCAAGCACGCCACCTCAGCTCCAGCCGAAGCCTGAACAAAAACTATACAGCTAGAATCCGACATTCCGTGAGCGCATGCCGGGTCAATCTCCAGAAGGACGCACGCACGCTGGAACTCGAAAGACTCGTCCCTCTCGAAAAATATACCCATATCAAGAATTATGTTCTGCATAGAGAAACCGTCGACGTAAAGGCTTTGCACACCCGTAAGCACTAGTTCAAAGTGCTCAGCACCCAAGGGGTCCGAGAGCTTAATTGCCAAAGTCTTATCATCTTCAATTTCAAGCGCAAAGATTAGGTGGTCGTGAATATCTATGCTCACCGCATCACCTTTTAGGCTAGCAACTTACTGGAACCCAGGCTGGCGCTTGCCATCCAGCCACTCGTGAACATGAGGATTGCGCTGCCCACGATCGTGCCCCGATCCACATCAAATTCTGATCGGCCATTTTCGCCGCAGCATGTCGACTGCTTGCCAAAAACGTGATCGACCCATGAGTTGCCCCCCTATTTGGCAACCCCCGCTGCCTATCAGGCGGACAATCTTCCGGTTCCGAATCACTGCCGCAATATTGCATGAACCAAGTCCGCAGCGGGTTCGCCGGGAACTTCGACACCGCCTGGAGAGTAGACAGAAGAGCCTGCTGAGTGATCTTGTCCGGATATATATACAGCCCCGTTGCGACTCCCCCGCAGTAGTTGGGACCCTCTGGATCAGATTGCTGGCAGCCTCCCGGCGCGATATAGATCGGAGGGGACACAGGACGACCTGCGGACGATGATAGCTGCAACCCGAGTGAAACGATTGATCGCAATGGGTCGCCGCCTACATATTCGCACGTCGCGATTTAGGCGGATGCAGCATATATGCAGATCGAAGGCCAACGCTCTTCGCCCCCTCCTTGAGCGTGACTAGACAACGTAAATGCCAGTCAATTCGACTTGACCCTTGGCAGTTCAATGCTCATCTGGACAGCGTCCCAATCCCTTTAAAAGCGCCACATCTGCGTACTCGGTAGCCATAGATATAGCCGTCTCACCGTTTACCCCAGCTTGACAAGGGTTCGCCCCTCTGTGAAGCAACAAGGTGATCAAGCGCTCATCCTTGACTTTTACAGCCCAAAATATAGCGTTATTTCCACCACCATCCATCGAGTTCGCGTCCGCACCATTCTCTAAAAGCCACACTGCCGACACCGCCTTTCCGTTAGCGATACTGAATGGCAACGGACGCCAACCATCCAAGCGCGCATTGTTCACATCAATACCTTGCGCCAATTTCGCCTCTAATAGCGACGAATCTTCTGATCGCAGTGCATCGTAGAACTCTTGATTTTCCGTGGCGCCGCTACAGGCCAAACATGCGAACACACAGATAATCGAAAAATAGATCATTCGATTCATGGCACAGGCTCAAATTGAAGGAGCTCACCAAGTATGACCTTACTACCCTTCGGAATTTCGTATCGCTCAACCTCCATATTATTCTTTCAGCGAGCATGAGTAAACGCCGATGCCGCCAGCCAACCCAATCGGATCACTCTGCGAGTACCGTCCCACCGCCGGGTCGTACTCGCGCTGGTAGTTGTAGAACATCCCACTGGCACCGGTCGCCTGCTGCCCCGGGAAGCGTAACGCCAGGTCGAAGGCACGCCATCACCGTCAGGATCGGCATTGGGCGCCTGATTGCGAAACACCTCGCTCTTGCTGCTCCACTCCCAGATCGCCATATCGCGCATCGGGTCGATAACCACGCGCGGGGTGCCCAGGTGATCCGGCTGGATGTACGCCACTTCCGGCACGCCAGCACTTGGCGAACTGAACGGTGAGCTGGGCCTCGCCTGACGCCGGTACGCGCAACACACGCTCACCGCGATGGTTGTAGGTGTAGCTCTCAACAACCGCCCCTGCCTGCTTCACCGCGTTCATGCGGTTGACATCGCTGTAGCTGAACTCCCTGCCGCCAATGCTGATCGTATTGCCCGCCGCGTCGTGATTGCGCGCCTCGCCATCAACGGTGAGCAGTCGATGGCTGTCCGCCGGGTAGGTGTAGCTGGCAGTGCCGGCAGCGGTGGTCAGCGCAGTGCGGTTGCCGGTGGCGTCGTAGGCATAGGTTTCGATCGGCGTTCCGGTGGGACCGTCCTGGGTCTGGGTCAAACGCCCCAGGCTGTCGTAGGCGTACTTGGCCAGGGTGGCACTGCCGGTACCGTTCTTGAGTTCGGTAATCGCACCGACCGGATCAAAGACGTAGCCCAGCGACAGGCCACCGGCGGCCGGGTCGTGCACGGCTTGCGGGCGGTAATCCAGGTCCAGCGGGCGTTGCAGCTGCCGACCGTTGCCGTAGGTCCAGCCGGTGGCCGGGCCGAAGGCGGCGTGGTTGGACCTGGCTGACGATACCTACTGTTCCTGACCGGGCTCCTTGTCCGAACAAAATGGGCTCCCTGTCACCTTATCAGCTGCAATAAAACTGTGTAGACAACTGTAGATGCAGATCGGCGAGTGCTTCCATCATTTCCACCCCCATCGTAAATCCAGCCGTATCAGCATCAGTGAACACACCGACGTACAACTCCGAGCTTCCTCCCGTATCCGAAATCGACTGAAGCAGCTGACGATGCGCGGCTAACCGTGAAAGCACCTCGACTATACCGTCCGTGAAGAAGCCGGCGTTTTTCTCGATCAGCTCAAAGGTGCAAAACGTGAATCCATAGACCCCACCCAACAGCCTTCCTGGCGGATTCTCTCTGGGCTCACCGACATTTGACGAAACTCTCGGCTTCATAGAAAGCAACCGGCATATATCTTGGTACTTCATTATGGGGTGCATGATTCTCAGCGAAATCGTGTAGGAGATATCCGCCATTAACCCCGACCTCCGGGCAAGAAAGCCCCATAATCGCCATGATTTTCGCCCACGCCATCTACTCCGCCGGTCCAAACATCTCCATTGGGGGCAATCCCGCCCCGGGCGTCGCGAACATAGTCGGCCACGCTGCCGTCTGGATAGGTCAGCGCAGCCAGCCGCCCGGACTTGGTATAGGCATAGCGCAGCGTGCTTGCCACGCCATTGACGGTCTGCACCTTGCGGGTGAGCTGGCCGAAACAGTCGTGGCAGTAGGCGGTGCTGCCGTTGGCGTGCAGCACCCGACCCAACCTGCCCTTGGCGAAAGGTCGAAGGCCAAGCCATCGGCATCAGCAGTGAGATCTCCGATTCGACCCGACCCTTCGGATAGATTTTGGCCCATCCCGCACGTAGCCAATTCTGCCCCGAAAACACACTTTTACAACGTAATTTGTCTTATCAGGATAGACATATCCAACGATGGCCATCGGGCCATCAGCCACCCCCAGGAGCTCCCCTCCTTCAGAATTATCATACACATAGACTGTGCCGCTGGGCACGAGTTCCTCCGAGGGCCGCGCGCAGCCCATCACAAGAACCACCACCATCGCCATACCCATTGTCATCATTCTATGCATGTCTATTTCTCGACAGGAACAACAGTTGAACTATCGAACATCCACCACATGAAGTGATTAAGCGACTCCGGAAGCACAAGATTGCTTGGCGGCATCTTGAAGCCATTTTCACGCAAGCAGTTTTGTATTGGTGTTGCGCAGTTGTTCGTTAGCGCACTGTACTTTCCCTGCGCTCTCGCCAGGCACGCACCTACTGCAGCTTCCTTCTCGGCACTCATATTCAGAGTGTGCTTTATTCCGGACCTCAAATCCAACTGCGACGAAACGTAGCCCGCTCCCACCAGATTTCCGCCCGGTCCAAATGAGTAATCAATACCAGCGGCCGTAGATGAAACGTGACCAAAAGACGAGTGCAGCTTCCCATAGCTTGGAATCCCCCCTTCGTACGGAAGGGGCATCCACACCCAGACATCCAGAAGACCCTCGGGATCGACTCGCAGAGTGGGAGTTGCCGATCCGTAGACATATAGACTAATGCCGCCAACAAGACCGATCGGATCACTCTGCGAGTACCGCCCCACCGCCGGGTCGTACTCGCGCTGGTAGTTGTAGAACATCCCACTGGCACCGGTCGCCTGCTGCCCCGGGAAACGCAGCGCAAGCTCGAACGCCACGCCATCGCCATCCGGATCGGCATTCGGCGTCTGATTGCCAAACACCTCGCTTTTGCTGCTCCACTCCCAGATCGCCACATCGCGCACCGGGTCGACCACTACGCGTGGCGTGCCCAGGTGATCCGGCTGGATGTACGCCACTTCCGGCACGCCAGCACTTGGCGAGCTGATCAGCGCAACCGGATAGCTGTCCAGCCAGATGGCCTGTTGCAGCGACTGGCCGGTGGCGCTGTAGTTGCCAATCCACTGCCCCGCTTCGTCATACACGGTGAGCTGGGTCTCGCCTGACGCCGGTACGCGCAACACACGCTCACCGCGATGGTTGTAGGTATAGCTCTCAACAACCGCCCCTGCCTGCTTTACCGCATTCATGCGGTTGGCATCGCTGTAGCTGAACTCCCTGCCGCCAATGCTGATCGTGTTGCCCGCCGCGTCGTGATTGCGCGCCTCGCCATCAACGGCGAGCAGTCGATGGCTGTCCGCCGGATAGGTGTAGCTGGCGGTACCGGCGGCGGTGGTCAGCGCAGTGCGGTTGCCGGTGGCGTCATAGGCATAGGTTTCAATCGGTGTGCCGGTGGGGCCGTCCTGGGTCTGGGTCAAACGACCCAGGCTGTCGTAGGCGTATTTGGCAAGAGTGGCACTGCCGGTACCGTTCTTGAGTTCGGTAATCGCACCGACCGGATCAAAGACGTAGCCCAGCGACAGGCCACCGGCGGCTGGGTCATGCACGGCCTGCGGGCGGTAATCCAGGTCCAGCGGGCGTTGCAGCTGCCGACCGTTGCCGTAGGTCCAGCCGGTGGGCGGGCCGAAGGCGGCGTGGCTGACCTGGCTGATGACCACCTGGCGCCCTTGGCCCGGACGGGTCAGGCCGATCTGGCTGATGCGGCCCTGGGCATCGCGGACATAGTCGGCCACGCTGCCGTCCGGATAGGTCAGCGCAGCCAGCCGCCCGGACTTGGTGTAGGCATAGCGCAGCGTGCTGGCCACGCCATTGACGGTCTGCACCTTGCGGGTGAGCTGGCCGAAGCGGTCGTGGCAGTAGGCGGTGCTGCCGCCCGCATGCAGGACCGTGGCCAGGCGACCCTTCGCAAAGCGCTCCTCTGCGGCGCAGACGGCCGGCGCGGTGTCGTACTGGTAGCCGACATCCAGGTTCGGGTCCGGGTGGCCGATACCGGTCAGCCGGTTGAGGGCGTCGTAATGGTAGGTGGTGGTGACGCCGCGTGCGTCGGTGCGAGTGGCGCGATTGCCGGCGGCATCCGTGGTGAAGCTGGTGCTGCCGCTGTCCGGGCTGGTCTGCGCAGTCAGGTCGCCGAAGCCGTTGTAGGCATAGCGGGTGTGCAGGCCCTTGGGATCGGTGACCTGGGTGACCTGGTCCAGGGCGTTGTAGGTGGAGCGGATCTCGGCGGCGACGCCGTTGACATCCTGCAGGGTACGCGCCAGCCGGTTGAGCGGGTCATGGTTTTGCTGGGTGACGCGCTGCAGCGCGTCGGTGACGGCCTGCGGATTGCCGTTGGCGTCGTAGCTGAAGCCGGTGGCGTGGTTGCCGGCGTCTTTGAGCGTGGTCAACTGGCCAAGCGTGTTGTAGATCCGGGCCAGGGTGCGGCGCAGGGTGCCGCTGCTGTCCAGCGTGTCCTCTTCAAGGCGGTTGCCGGCATTGTCCAGCGTGTAGTGGACGGTGTTGCCGGCGCTATCCGCGATGTCGGTCAGGCGCTGGGCGGCGTCGTAGACATAGGTGACCGCGGCACCATCGGGTTCGGTGACCTGCTGGACCTGGCCGGTGGACCAGTAGCTGATCTGCGTGCTGCGGTCGCTGGCAGCATCGGCGCCACGCACGGTGACCGAGGTCGGCCAGCCGCGCGGATGGTAGGTGTAGTCGGTGACGACGCCGTTGGCATCCTTGATCGACATCGGGCGACCAAGCGCATCGTAGGCAAGGGTCTCTGCCCTGTGGCCGAGCGCGTTGGTCAAGGTGTGCAGGTCGCCTTTGCGGAACTGGCAACTGCCCGCGGCGGGATCGCTGCAGCCTGCGTCGTCAGCGGCGTAGTACGCGTAGGTGACGGTATCCGCGATGTCCGTGCGCGGACCATCCACGGCCTTGAGCAAGCCGAGCACGGGGCAACTGCCGACGGCGGCTACGTCAGCTGCTTCGCAGTACGTCAGTGTGGTGATGCGCACGTCGTTGCTCGCCACGTCGCGCACGGCAATGCTCGTTGGCTGCAGGCGTGCGTTGCGGGTGATGCGGGTTTCGCGGTTGCCCACACGACTGAGGACCGCCCGATTGCTGGCCGCGTCGGCGTGGGTCTGACTGATGCGCTGCTCAGGCAGGCCCAACGCTTCGGTTGTGGTCTGGATGTTGACCGGCTGACCGCTGACCGGATCATTGGCTGCCGCGTAGGCGTACTTGGTCTGCGTGCCGCGACGGTCGGTCACGGTGTCCAGGCGGCGGCGGAAATCCTGCGCCTCGGTGTAATGCGTGCGACTTTCGGCGCCCTGCACATCGGCAATGCCACTGACCTTGCGCGGGAGGCCGCTGCTGCCGGAGGGCGTCAGCGCGAATGTCGACACCTTGCCCAGTGCATCGGTGACGATGGTGCTGCCGGCGGTGGTGTATTCCAGGCGCACGCCATCGATGCCGACATCGCTCTGGGTGCAGTCGCCGGAGTGGCGGCTGCAGGTGACCCGGCCCTTGGCGTCATAGCCGAACCAGCTGTAGCGACGCGCGTCTTCAGCGGTGACACCGGTCAGGTAGTTCGGGAACCGGCTGTCTTCGTAGTGGTAGCTGCGAGTACCGCCGCCGGCATAGGTCACCGACGCGACCTGGCCGTTGGCGGTGTAGCTGTAGCTGGCGAGGAGCTGGCCGGCCACGGACAGTCCGCTGATGAGGTCATCGCCGGCCGCGGACTCGTAGTGGAACAGCAGGCTGCGGCCACTGGAGTGTGTGATCGAGAGCAACCTTCCACGGCCGCCATACACGTAGCTCAACGTGGTTCCGTCTTCAAGGGTGCGCGCGTGCAGCAGACCATTGGTCCCGAAGTCGAGTGCCTCGGTCGCGCGGAACAAGCGCCATGCCTGACCCTGCTTCGCCAAACGGTCGCCGCTACCGTCATCGGCCTCGTAGTCTGTCCCGACCTTCTGGAACGCTATCTGCCCGCCGTCCGCGCCGATCAGACCAACAAACGGTTCGGCGGGTGGCGGGTAAACGGTCGGATCGGTACCGATTGCCAACCGCAGGTTGTGCGAGTGCGTCCAGCCATGCCCGAACGCACCGCCTGCAGTGGTGGTCATGGAATGGTAGTGGCGCGCGAAGCGAATCCAGCCCAGATCGAGATCCGGCTCGGGCTGCGATTTGTCGCCGGTGGTCGGCTCACAAGGGTTGCCGACAGGGCATTGCTGAGTGACCCGGCCTGATGAGTAGCTCATCAACTGCGCGCCGGACTGCTCCATTGCCGGGGCCATCGTGCAGGCGTTTTCCGCCGCGCTCCATTTCATGACGGTCGTGTTTGGGCACTTGACCGTCCTGGTTCTCTGCACGTACTGATTGGACTCGAGCGGGGTGCAGGTTGCGGCTGCACTGTCATAGAGGTTGAACGCGACCCGATAATTCGCGTCCTCACCGGTATTGCTGCCGTCGGCACCCGCGCCCGCCCCACCGCCCGGCATGCCAGTCCAAGGACCGGGCGTGACCTTCGCCGCAGGACATTGAGGGGCGTTGGAGACCGACGATTTGATTGCATTGATCATCGCCTCTTCAGTCAGGTATTCCTGCTGACTGAACTTGTACTTCCACTCCGTGCGGATCAACGGAGCAGGCTTCACGCGATAGGCATAGATCGCCTTGTTCTTCGCGAATGCCTGGCTCTTGACGTACCAGCTGAACGGCCCCGCAGCCTGGTAGGATTCAAACGCTTTCTCAATATCGGCCTGGACCGCCTTCTCCGTGCTGCGCGTCTGACCGAATGACGCCATGCTGGTCCACTTCTTCTCGACCTCTTGCGCGTGCGCGACAAGCGGGAGCGCGGCGCAGACGATCAGCAGCCACGACACGTGGCGGCCACCAGCCATGATCAAACTCAACATCCCTGTACTCCTTCCTTCCTGGATGGAAACCTGAGCGGTGCGTTGGGCATCTTGGGACTTCGCTGATGCGGATACATTTCTGTATTCGACAGCGCAGATACCGGCGACCCGATGTTGCGCAGTTATGAATGACGCTACGCAATGGGTCAAGCGCTTAATCAAAATGTCGGGCGTATTTCAATGATTATTACAAGCGGCGCTGTGAATTTCGATAACTGCGTCTCAGAATGTAGGCATTCTCTGACGTTTCTTTTTTATCGTTCGGTTAGTGGTGCGTGGTGATTGGATACGGGGGGTTGAAATGTCGGAGGCTACCGAGCATGGCTCGGCACTACCGTCATCCATGAGCGGTCGCTGTCGCGGCACACCGCCCCCTCCCCGTGCCCGCCTGCCGCGCCTAGAATGTCGGCATGACCACCCTGACCTACCGCGCCGCCACGCCGGCCGACATCCCCGCCCTGATCACCCTTGTCACCTCCGCCTACCGGGGTGATGCCAGCCGCGCCGGCTGGACCACCGAGGCCGACATCCTCGATGGCGCCCGCATCGACGCGCAGGGCCTGCAGGCCGACCTCGAGCGCCCCCGCAGCACCATCCTGCTCGCCGAGCGCGACGGCCAGCTGCTGGCGTGCGCGCACGTGGCCGATGACCAGGGCAAGGGGTACTTCGGGATGTTCTCGGTGGATCCGGCCCAGCAGGGCGGCGGCATCGGCAAGCAGGTGATGCTGGCGGCCGAGGCCCACGCCGCACGCGAGTGGGGCGTATCGGTCATGCAGATGACGGTGATCGACATCCGCGACGAGCTGATCGCCTTCTATGAGCGCCGGGGCTACCAGCGCACGGGGATCAAGAAGCCCTTCCCCTACGGCGACGAGCGCTTCGGCATTCCCAAGCGCGACGATCTGCGCTTCGAGATCCTGGAAAAGCCGCTGGTGGTGCCCGCGTGAGCGAAACCTGGACCTTCGTCTGCGCCAGCGCCGAGCTGCTGCCCGGCGAAATGAAGAGCACCTTCGATGAAGTGACCGGCACGCCGATCGTGGTGTTCAACCTGGACGGCGAGCTGTACGCGCTGGAAGACCAGTGCACCCACGACGAGTTCGAGCTGTCCTCGGGCACCTTCGATACCGGCGAGGCCAGCATCGAGTGCGTCCTGCACGGGGCCCGCTTCGACATCCGCGACGGCGCCGCGCTGTGCGCCCCGGCCTACTCACCGGTGGCGAAGTTCCCGGTCAAGCGGGAACACGACGCCGTCTGGGCCCGCGACGACCGGGACTGACCCGGGCTGAACGCCGGCCTTTTGAAAACGCGAATTATTCCTATTACGATAGGCATTGCGGCCAGCCGGTCGCGCCTGTCCGGTAACCCGTGTCCGCCCACCGCTCTTTTCTTGGTGCTCTCGCCCTGTGGGCCACGCTCTGCGTGGTGCTGCTGGCGTGCCGCGGGCTGAGCGGAACGCAGGTCGGCGCTGAGCCAGGCAACGCGCCGGCACGGACCTCGCTGGCCTGGGAGCTCTCGCCGACGGCGACCGCCCCGGATACGCCGCTGCCCGAACTCCCGGCGGCAGAGCCCTTGTCGGCCACCGAGTCCGGCCCCGATCCCGAACTCGGCCATGTCGGCCTGCCTCTGCGTCAGCGGCGTACCGCCTGGACGGCACTGGTCCCGTTGTGGCCGTCCGATGCGCTGCGGCGGCAGCGGCTGGAACCTTCGCTGCGGCTCAACCCCGGCCACGCGCCTCCCTACGCCTGATTCCGGCCCCGCGCACCGCGTGGGGCGTGCCGTGCCTGCGCCTGTGCGCAGTGCGAACGGCTTCGCGTGCCCGCTTCTCCATTGCCTGTCGCTGTGCCCCGCGCACACCGCTCCGCCTGTCTTTCCCTTCCCGGATCGTCCACACCATGATCAAGAGCCGCAAGCATTCTTCCTTTCCGCGCACCGTTGCCGGCCGCGCCACTGCCGGCCTGGTCACCGGGCTGAGCCTGGCTGTCCTGCCAGTCATCGCGCACGCACAGTCCAGCGGCAACACGCCGCAGACCCTGGATCAGATCGATGTGCGCGGCGTGCGCGGCTTCAAGGCCGACAAGGTCGCTTCCCCAAAGTTCACCCAGTCGCTGCAGGACACCCCGCAGACGATCCAGGTGATCACCAGCGACCTGTTCAACCAGCAGGGTGCGACCACGCTGACCGATGCGCTGCGCAACAGCCCGGGGGTGGGTACGTTCTACGTGGGTGAGAACGGCAACACCAACACCGGCGACAGCATCTTCATGCGCGGCTTCGACACCTCCAGCAGCATCTTCGTCGATGGCGTGCGCGACCTCGGCTCGATCTCGCGGGATGTGTTCAATACCGAGCAGGTGGAGGTGGCCAAGGGCCCGGCCGGCACCGACAACGGCCGCTCGGCACCCACGGGTGCGATCAACATGGTCAGCAAACAGGCCAACCTGCACAACGCCGTGTCGGGCACGGTCTCGGCCGGTACAGACAGCCAGCAGCGCGGCACCGCCGATTGGAACCAGGCGCTCGGCGCGACCAGTGCGCTGCGCGTGAATGCGATGTGGCAGGACAGCGACCAGCCCGGCCGCGACCACGTCAACAACCGCCGCTGGGGCATCGCACCGTCGTTGGCGTTCGGCCTCGGCACCAGCACCCGTTATTTCCTCAACCTGCTCTACGTGGACCAGGACAACGTGCCCGACGGCGGCGTGCCGACCCTGGGCCTACCGGGCTGGACGCCGCAGCCCAGCCTGGAGCGGCTGGCCGGCCAGCCGGTCGATCCGGAGAATTTCTACGGCACCCGCGCCGACCACGACGATGTCACTGCGAAGATGGCGACGTTCCGCATCGAGCACGACGTCAACGACGCCGTGCGCGTGACCAACACCGCCCGCTGGGGCCGCACCGACCAGGATTACCTGCTGACCGCGTTCATGGGTACCGGCACGCGCGGTGCCAATGGCGCACCGACCGGCAACATCCGCTTCACCAACCCGGCCGATCCAGCCACCTACACCATCGCGCGCAGCCTGCCGACCTTCAAGGACCAGCAGAACACGATCCTGACCGACCAGCTCAACCTGCGCGCGGACATCACCACCGGGGCGATCGTGCACAACCTGAGCGCCGGCCTGGAATTCACCCGCGAGGAGCTCAGGAGCTTCGGCCAGGCCGCCACCGGTGGCACCACCTGGTCGCCGGCCAACCTGTATGCCCCGGACTGGAACGCGACCGGACTGACCTGGGCACACAACGGCGCCGACAGCCACGGCAAGACCACCACCTCCTCGGTCTATCTGTTCGACACTCTCAACTTCGGCGACAGCCTGCTGGTCACCGCGGGCCTGCGCGCCGACCACTACACGACCGAGTACCAGAGTGCGTCGGTGTGCGGCGGCCGTGGTCCGGCCTGCGGCGCCAACCCGGTCGGCACGGTGATCGCCAATCCCTCGCTGGAACATTCGGACACCCTGCTCAACTGGAAGCTCGGCGCGGTCTACAAGGTCGATGACATCGTCAGCCTGTACGCCAACTACGCCCTCTCCCAGCAGCCGCCGGGCGGCAGCAACTTCCAGCTGAGCACCTCCGCCAGCAGCGCCGACAACCCGAGCCTGGATCCGCAGAAGGCCAGGACCATCGAAGTGGGGACCAAGTGGGCCTTCCTCGATGACGCACTCGCCTTCAACGTGGCGCTGTTCAAGACCGAGGTCAGCAACGAGATCAACACGCAGGTCCTGGATGATGCGGGCAACCCGACCCAGACCGGCAAGAAGTCGGTGCAGGGCATCGAGGTCTCCACCGTGGGCCGCATCACCGACAACTGGTCGGTTTCGGCGGGCTACAGCCATCTGGATACCGAGGTGGACGAAGGCGCCAACGTCGCCGCCGACGGCACCCGCAACCTGACCTACACCCCGGGCGACACCTTCACCAGCTGGACCAGCTATGCCTTCCCGTCCGGCCTGACGATCGGCGGCGGCGTGCGCTACGCCGGTCAGATGCATCGCGGCACGGACGGTGCGGTCGGTACCCCGGCCTTCACCAAGTCCTACACGGTCTACGATGCGGTGGCTTCGTATGCGATCAACGAGCATCTGGTGCTGCGCTTGAATGCATACAACCTGTTCGACAAGCAGTACGTGGCTGCGATCAACAAGAGCGGCTACCGTTACACCCCGGGTGCCCCGCGCACCGTCCTGTTCAGTGCGGACTTCCGCTTCTGACCACCGGCCGGCGCAGGGGAGCCCTCCCCTGCGTCGCACAAGGACCCTGTCATGTTGCTGCATGTTCCCGACGTACTGAGCGCCGATGAACTGGCCCACCTCCAGCGCGCGCTGGCCGAGGCGGCATGGGCCGATGGGCGCGAGACCGTCGGCGCGCAGGGCGCGCAGGTCAAGCGCAATGAACAACTGCCCGACGCCTCGCCGCTGAAGGCCGAGCTGGGCCGGATCGTGCTGGGCGCCCTGGACCGGCATCCGCTGTTCTTCGCGGCGGCATTGCCGCTGCGGATTCTGCCGCCCCGCTTCAACCGCTACCAGGGCGGCGGCGAGTACGGCTTCCACGTGGATGGGGCGGTGATGATCACCCCGCTGGACGGACAGCGCAGCCATCTGCGTTCGGACGTATCGTGCACGCTGTTCCTCACCGCGCCGGACGACTATGACGGCGGCGAGCTGGTGATCAGCGATACCTACGGCGAGCACGAGGTGAAGCTCCCCGCCGGCGATCTGGTGCTGTATCCCTCGAGCAGCCTGCATCGCGTCAATCCGGTCACCCGTGGGTCGCGGCTGGCCTCATTCTTCTGGGTGCAGAGCATGGTGCGCGATGACAGCGCGCGGCGCACGCTGCTGGAGATGGACAGTGCGATCGAAACGCTGCGCTCCACCGGTGCCGACAGCGCGGCCGTACTGCAGCTGACCGGCGTGTATCACAATCTCCTGCGACGCTGGAGCGAGATCTGAGCCCGGCTGCCTAGGTTGCCGCAATCGCAAATCATTCCCATTTGCGCTTGGGAACATATCTCACTACAATCTCGGCGCGTTGCGCACCGGACATCCGGTCCGCCGCTACCGGGCCTTCTTTTGCGCCACCCTCACCGCCATCGCAGCTTCGCCACCGCCATGCGCGGGCAACGCCCTGCGCTGCCCGTGGTGCTGGCGTGGCTGGCAGTGCTGGCGATGCTCTTTACCGGCCTGCCGGTGCTGGAACGGGCAGCCCCCGGCAGCACCATCATGGTCCTGCAGATGCCGATGGACGAGCGCCCGGCCGGCGGTGGGGAAACTACCCCGCAGGAAGAAGCCCCGGCCAAGCCGCGCCGGGTCGCCAGCGCGCGCCCTGCCGCGACGCCGCCGCAGCCGCCTTCACTGCCGCCGGTGGTGGAATCCCTGGATTCGCTGATGGCTACCCTGGTGGCACAGCCGCCACGGATCGTCCCCGCCATCGATTCGGCCCCGGCCACGCCGCTGCCTGCCGCACCCGGCCTGCGCGTCCAGCGCGGCCAAGCCCCACCGCAGGGCTGATTCCGACCCCCGGCGGCGCCATCGCGCCCGCCTCCGGTCCTGCGTGTTCCGCCCGCCCCGGGCATCCCTGATACCTGCGCGTGCTGCCGCCCCGCGGCCTGCCACGTCGCGTTCGTTTTCTCCTTTCCGAGGTTGCCCCCATGGCCCAGCGCCATCGTCGTCGCACGTCCCTGTCCCGCTGCACCCTGTCCCTCGCCCTGCTCGGTGCGCTGAGCGCCCCGGCCTTCGCCAACGGCGACGCCGCCGGTCCGACCACGCTGGACAAGGTGGTGGTCACCGCCGCCGGCTTCGAGCAGAAGATCGTCGATGCCCCGGCCAGCATCAGCGTGATCAGCCGCGAAGAACTGAGCAAGCGCCCGTACACCAGCCTGGTGGATGCGCTGCGCGACGTGGAAGGCATCGACGTGGGCATGGAGCCGACCGACAAGAACGGCCGCGCCACCATCTCCATGCGGGGCATGCCGTCGGACTACACCCTGGTGCTGATCGACGGTCGCCGCCAGAGCAACGCCGGCAACCTGTATCCGAACAACTTCGGCGGCGGCCAGTTCTCGTACATGCCGCCGCTGGATGCGATCGAACGCATCGAAGTGGTGCGCGGCCCGATGTCGACCCTGTACGGATCGGATGCGATGGGCGGGGTGATCAACATCATCACCCGTCGCAACCAGACCGAGTGGCATGGCGCGGTCACCCAGGGCTTCACCCTGCAGCAGGACGACCAGTTCGGTGACGCACGCAGCACCGATGTCTACCTGAGCGGCCCGCTGATCAAGGACCGACTGGGCCTGTCGGTGCGCGGCAGCTACTACGACGCCAAAGCCTCCAACCCGGAGTGGGACGACCTCCAGCTGCCCGACGGCACGATGTGGTCGCGCAGCATCGGCTTCGGTGGCGGCGGCAAGGCGGTGGCCAACACCAACTGGAACACCGGCCTGCGCCTGAACTTCATCGTCAACGACGACCACGAGCTGTGGCTGGACTACGACGTGTCGCGCCAGAAGTACGATAACAGCGAAGGCCAGACCGGCACCCTGGACAGCCTCGCCAGCCTGTGGCGCGTCGGCAACGCGACGATCCCCAACCCGAACGGCAGCGGCACCGTCAGCCGCCGCGTGGTGCAGCCGCGCGTGGGCTACACCGCCTACCAGCGCTACGAGCGCGACCAGTTGGCGCTGACCCACCAGGGCCGCTATGAATTCGGCACCTGGCAGACCACGCTGACCCACATCACCAGCAACAACCTCGGCCGCTCGCTGCCGCTGACGCTGGACGAGCGCGCGGATCTGCAGGTCCTGTGGAACGACGTGTGCCGCCGCACCGGCGCCGCCGCCAACTGCGCGGCCGGCGCGCGCAACGGGCTGGGCGCGCTCAACGCCGCCGAGCTGGCGCGCCTGCAGGCCTTCCTGCCGCGCCCGCTGCGCACCATGGAACTGAAGGGCAACGTGCTGGACACGATGCTTGATCTCACATTCGGCGCGCACAAGCTGACCGTCGGCGGCCAGTACAACGACACCGACATGGTCGATGGCGTGTTCGGCATGGACGGCAACGGCTACAAGACCAACGTCAAGCAGCAGCACCGCATGTGGGCGCTGTTCGCCGAGGACAACTGGTCGCTGACCGACACCCTGACCGCCACCGTCGGCGTGCGCTATGACGACCACAACATCTTCGGCAGCCACGTCAGCCCGCGTGCCTACCTGGTATGGAACGCCAACGATGCCTGGACCCTCAAGGGCGGCGTGAGCACCGGCTACAAGACCCCGCGTCCGGACCAGCTGTTCCCGGGCATCGTCGGCTTCGGTGGCCAGGGCGTGACCCCGCTGGTCGGCTCGCCCAACCTGAAGCCGGAAACCAGCACCAACTACGAAATCGCCGCGTACTACGAGGGCGATCGCTGGGGTTTCAACGTCACCGGCTTCCTCAACAAGTTCGATGACAAGATCGCCAGCGGCGGCACCTTCGCCAACTGCGAAGTCGCCCCGGACGATGGCAGCTACTGCGTGGACATCGGCCCGGGCTGGGCCGAGCTGGGCTACAGCACCTTCGGCCAGAGCGTGAACATCGACAAGGCCGAAACCCGCGGCGTGGAAGCGGCTGCCCAGGTCGATCTGCTCGACACCCTCCAGCTGCGCGGCAACTACACCTGGACCAGGAGCGAGCAGACCAGCGGCACCGGCAAGGGCCTGCCCATCACCGGGAACCCGGCCAGGCACATGGCCAATGCCAGCCTGAACTGGCAGATCAGCGAGGCTGTCAGCCTGTCGCTGATCGGCGAAGGCCGCTACGACCGTTACCGCGACACGCTGGTCAGCAACGTCGGCGGCGTGAGCAGCTCGCAGACCCGCTACTACGAGGACTACACGATCTTCCACCTGGGCGGCAGCTGGGACATCAACACCTGGCTGACGGTCAACGCGCGGGTCAACAACCTGTTCGACAAGGACTTCGTCTCGCAGTCCTGCGTGCTGATCAGCGACAGCGAATTCAACTGCGTGGACGACTACGCCACCAAGGACCAGCGTCGCAGCTACTGGATTTCAGTGAACGCCAAGTTCTGAGGCACCCCGTGGTGGCGTCCCGAGTGACGCCGCCGCGGGCCTTGACCTCGGGCAGCGCGCCGGCAACGGTCCGCTGCCTTTTTTTTGCCCAGAAATTGCGAATCATTCTCATCAATGGTGTAATTCGCCCCTCAGCACTTCCTCCTGCGACCGTGGCCACCAGCGCTCCCTCTTCCAGCGTGCAACAACAACGCCGCGGCTTCTGGCTGCGCACGCTGCACCAGTGGCACTGGATCAGCTCCGCGGTGTGCCTGATCGGCATGCTGCTGTTCGCCGCGACCGGCATCACCTTGAACCACGCGTCCAGGATCGAAGCCAAGCCGGAGGTGGTCAGCCGCCAGCTGGCGCTGCCTGCCGACCTGCTCGGCAAGCTCGGCGACCGCGCCGATGGCAACGCACCGATTCCCCGCGTGGCCACCCGCTGGCTGGATGCGCAGCTCGGCATTTCGATCGGGCGGCGCCCGGCCGAGTGGTCCGATGGCGAAATCTACCTGTCCCTGCCCAGCCCGGGAGCCGATGCCTGGTTGAGCATCGACCGCGAATCGGGCGCCGTGGAGTACGAATCCACCGCGCGCGGCTGGGTGTCCTATTTCAACGATCTGCACAAAGGGCGTAACGCCGGGCCAGCCTGGGGCTGGTTCCTGGATATCTTCGCCGTGGCCTGCCTGGTGTTCTGCATCACCGGCCTGTTCCTGCTGCACCTGCATGCCCGCCAGCGCCGCATGACCTGGCCGCTGGTCGGCCTGGGCCTGCTGATCCCGCTGCTGATCGCCCTGATCCTCATCCACTGACCTTCCCTTCCCGGAGCCGCACCATGCGCGTCACCCTGACCATCGCCCTGAGCGGCCTGCTGGCCACCTCGCCGGCCTATGCCACCACCCTGGACATCAATGTCGAGGTGCCCAAGCTCAACGTGGCCGAGTACCACCGCCCGTATGTGGCCGTGTGGCTGGAAGGTGCCGACCAGAAGGTCGCCGCCAACCTGTCGGTCTGGTACCAGCAGACCGGCAACAGCGAAGGCCATGGCACCAAGTGGCTGCCTGACCTGCGCCAGTGGTGGCGCAAGAGCGGCCGCACCCTGGAGGTGCCGGTGGACGGCGTGACCGGTCCGACCCGCCCGGTCGGCAAGCATGCGCTGTCGTTCAACGACAAGCAGCCGGCGCTCAAGGCACTCGCGCCTGGCAACTACACCCTCGTGGTGGAAGCGGTGCGCGAAGTCGGCGGCCGCGAACTGCTCAAGATCCCCTTCACCTGGCCGGTCACGGCCGCGCAGACGGGCAAGGCCCAGGGCGCGACCGAACTCGGTCTGGTCACCCTGTCCGCCAAGCCCTGATACCCCATCCACCTGGAGTTTTTCGATGAAGCGCACGCTCGTCCTCGCCGCCGCCATGGCCGCCGCACTTCCGTTCTCCGCCCTGGCCCACAAGGCCTGGCTGCAGCCCTCGCAGACCGTGATCGCGGGCACCAACCCGTGGATCACCGTCGATGCGGCGGTCTCCAACGACCTGTTCTACTTCAACCACGTGCCGCTGCGCCTGGACAACCTGGTCATCACCGCGCCCGATGGCAGCACCGTGCAGCCGCAGAACGCGGCGACCGGCAAGTTCCGCAGCGTGTTCGATGTCGAGCTGACCCAGCAGGGCACCTACCGCCTGGCCACGATCAACAACGGCCTGTCGGCCAGCTGGGAAGAAGACGGCAAGCCCAAGCGCTGGCGTGGTACCCCGGCCACCTTCGCCACCGAGGTGCCGAAGAACGCGAAGAACCTGCAGGTCTCGCAGTCGGTCGGCCGCGTGGAGACCTTCGTCACCAACGGCACCCCGAACGACACCGCGCTCAAGCCGACCAACCAGGGCATCGAGATGATCGCGCTGGCCCACCCGAACGATCTGGTCGCCGGTGAAGCCGCGCGCTTCCGCGTGCTGGTCGACGGCAAGCCGACCGCCGGCCTGGCGTTCGAGATCACCCGCGGCGGCACCCGGTACCGCAACGCGCAGGACGAGATCAAGGTCAGCACCGATGCCAAGGGCGAGTTCGCCGTCACCTGGCCGGAAGCGGGCATGTACTGGCTGGAAACCGGCACCGAGGACAGCAAGACCTCGATCAAGGAAGCCAAGAAGCGTCGCCTGAGCTACGTGGCCACGCTGGAAGTGCTGCCGGAGTAACCGCCTGCGGCGCGGGCGCTGCACGCGCCCTCCACCTCACCCGCCCCTGTCGACACGACGGGGGCTTTTCACCCGACGCAGTCCGGCCATCGGGCTTACTAGGCCCCGACGTGCCCACCTCCATGAACAACCCGGATCTCGACATCGCCAGCCTCGGCGGCCACACCATGGGCACCACGTGGCAGGTAAAGCTGGCCGTGGCACGCAGCCGCGACCTGCATCCGCTGCACGCCGGCATCCAGGCGCAGCTGGACGCCATCGTGGCGCAGATGAGCACGTGGGAAGCCGACAGCGATATCGCGCGTTTCAACCGGGCGCCCGCCGGTGAATGGCAGGCGTTGCCGCCGTTGTTCGACACGGTGATGCAGTGCGCGCTGGAGATCGCACAACGCAGTGGCGGCGCCTTTGATCCGACCGTCGGCCCGTTGGTGGCGCTGTGGGGATTCGGCGCGCAGGCCCAGGCCCGGCAGATTCCCGATGCGGCCGCCCTCGCCGCGACCCGTGCGCAGTGTGGCTGGCAACGCCTGCAGTGGCAGCCCGGTCGCCTGCGGCAACCCGGTGGGCTGGCGCTGGATCTCTCGGCGATCGCCAAGGGCTTTGGCGTCGACCAGGTCAGCGCGTGGCTGCGCCAGAACGGCGTGCACGCAGCGCTGGTGGAAGTCGGCGGCGAGCTGCACGGGTTCGGACGCAAGCCCGACGGTCAGCCGTGGCGCGTGCTGGTGGAATCCGCTCCGGAAGACGATGCGCAGGCAGACCATCCGCCGCGCGTGCTCGCGCTGACGGAGCGTGCGGTCGCCACCTCCGGTGATCGTTGGCACCATTTCGAGCACGGCGGTGAGCAGTACAGCCATACCCTGGATCCGCGCATCGGTGCGCCGGTCGCACGCGCCGCGGCCGCGGTCACCGTGGTGGCCGACAGCGCCATGCACGCCGATGCCTGGGCCACCGCATTGACGGTGATGGGCGCCGACGACGGGATGGCATTTGCGCGCACCCATGCGCTGGCCGCACGCTTTGTCAGCCGGGGGACGCACGGTATCGAGGAACACATGAGTCCCGCATTCGAGCACCTGCTCGCCGACGACCGCGTGGACGCGGCATGAGCCTGCGTCCTTCCCGTGCGTGGCTGGGCAACCTGGCGGTGATGCTGGTGCTGGCGGCCATCGCTTGGGCGCTGCTGCGCCTGCACCTGGGTGAAGCGTGGTGGCAGAGCGCACCCCTGGCCGCGCAGTGGCGCTGGGCCGCCGGCAGCCTGCTGCTGTATGCGGCGTTCTGCGCGCTGATCTGGTGGCGTGGACGACCGCGCGAGGCGCGCGTGGCCGATGACGGACCGGCGCCGATCCTGCTGGTCTGGGCGAGCCAGACCGGCTTCGCGCAGCAACTGTGCGAACGCAGTGCGGACGCGTTGCGCGCTGCCGGACTGCCGGTCCGCATCCGCGCGCTGCATGCGGTGACGGCCGAGCTTCTGCAGCGCAGCGGGCAGGTGCTGTTCGTGGTCAGCACCACCGGCGAAGGCGATGCGCCGGATCATGCGCTGCCCTTCCTGCGCAACGTGATGCCGCAGGCGCTGGCCCTGCCACAGCTGCAGTACGGCGTGCTGGCGCTGGGCGACCGCAGCTATGGGCACTTCTGCGCGTTCGGCCATCAGCTCGATGCGTGGCTGCGCCAGCACGGCGCGCATCCGCTGTTCGACACGGTCGAGGTGGACAACGCCGATCCCGGCGCACTGCGCCACTGGCAGCAACTGCTCGGCCAGCTGGGCGGTGAAGCCACCGAACTGCCGGACTGGGCGCCGGCCGAGTACCTGCCGTGGCAACTGCAGGCGCGGCACCTGGAAAACCCGGGCAGCCCGGGCGCACCGACCTACCGCATCACGCTGGTGCCGGCCGACGGCGTGCTGCCGATGTGGCAGGCCGGCGACGTCGTCGAGATCGGACCGCAGCATGCACCGGCTGAGGTCGAGGCCTGGCTGCGGGATACCGGGTGGGAGGGCGATGCGGACATCGATGGACGGCCGCTGCGCGCGCATCTCGCGCGTGCGCACCTCCCGGATGCCGACGAAATTCCGGCATCGGCCGACACGGCCGCACTGGTGGCCGCACTCCGTCCGCTTCCGCACCGCGAGTACTCGATCGCCAGCCTGCCTACCGAAGGCCAGGTGCAGCTGCTGCTGCGCCGCCAGCTGCGTCCGGATGGCACGCCGGGGCTGGGCAGCGGGTGGCTGTGCGATCACGCCGCGCTGGAGGGTCGGATCGATCTGCGCTTCCGCAGCAACCCGAATTTCCACGGTGTCGCCGTCGCGATGCCGCTGATCCTGATCGGCAACGGCACCGGCATCGCCGGCCTGCGCGCCCACCTGCGCGAGCGCATCAGCGCCGGCGCGCGCCGCAACTGGCTGCTGTTCGGCGAACGCACGGCCGCGCACGATTTCTTCTTCGGCGACGACCTGCGCGCCTGGCAGCGCGATGGCTGGATCGCGCGGCTGGATACGGTGTTCAGTCGCGATGGTGGCGAGCATCACTACATCCAGGACCGTCTGCAGGCGCACATCGGCGAACTGCAGCAGTGGGTGCATGACGGGGCCACGATCCTGGTCTGCGGCAGCCTGCAGGGCATGGCCCCGGCGGTGGACGCGGTGATCGAGCAGGCGCTGGGCCGCGACGGCAAAGAAGCGCTGATCGTGGCCGGTCGCTACCGGCGCGACGTTTACTGAGGTTGCGTGCCGCTGCTCACGCAGCGCGGCCGCCCGCACTCACGCGTATCGCCAACAACTCGCCGCCACCATGCAATGCAAACCGACGGCGCTCACCGGCCGCCAACCAGGCGGTATCACCGGCGGCCAGCGGTGCCAGCGACGGCTCGCCCTCGAATTCGGCCTGACCGGCAAGCAGATGGATCGCCCACGCCGCGTCGGGTTCGGTGAAGAAGAACATGCTGCCCACCAGCGGCCGGTGCAGCAGCTCGGCCTGCACGGCATCGCGCCGCCACATCAGATTGAAATCGTGGGTCACGCCATCGACCAGTTCGCCGGTGACCTGCGCTTCGCCGGCGAAGCGCAGACGCTCATGCGGCGGCATCAGCGTGTGCACGGCGCCATCGGCAAAGCGCAGGCGCAGGCCTTCGCCACGCAGCAGCACCAGTTCGCGGTCGATGCCGGGAAACGCGGAGAACGCGGCGTCCTGTTCGATCTCGGCGATCGACAGGCGCACCTGCCAGTCGTCGTTGTCGGGCAGGCGCAGGATCTCGCGCGTCCAGCCGAGGCCATTGCGCCAGCGTTCGCGGCGGTACTCGAAGGAGGGAATGACGCGGCTGGCCGCGCCCAAGACGGTATCGGTCGACATGCGCCCAGTGTGCCTGAGCGGCGCACCGCAGTGCGCTCAGGACGCGCCGCCGCAATCGGGTTCGAGCAGGCGCGACCGCGCCAACCAGTCCTTGTCGGGGTAATACGCGAACACCATCGTGCCGCCGCGCAGGCTGTCGATCAGGGGCCGGGCCACGGACAGGCGCACCGCCGGGCAGCCCAGGCTGCGGCCCAGGCGACCCTGCAGGCGCGCGATCGCGGGATTCACGTACGGCGCGCCATGGATGACGATCGCGCGGTCGCGGGCATGGTCATTGAAGCCCGGTTCCAGCCCTTCCAGCCGCAGCGAATAGCCGTTGCCGCCCATGTAGGTTTCCTTGGCGGTGAACGCGCCCAGGCTGGACATGAAGCTGCCGTCCTTGTTGGAGAAATGCTGGGTACGGTTGTCACCGCTGTTGCGGCCATGCGCGACCCACTCCTCGAACAGCAGCCGCTGGCGCGTGAGATCGAAAATCCACATGCGCGGTTCGGTCGAGGGTCGCGAGTAATCGATCACGCTCAGTTTGCCCGGGTCGATGCCGAGTTCCGGACGACGCAGCGCGCAGTGCATCGCACGAGCCGCCAACTGCAGCACGTGCTTGTCCGCGGCCGGCGCGGCCTTGGCCAGCATCTCGGCCATCTGCACCGGGCTGGCGGTGGGGGCCGGCGCAGGGCTGGCCGCGCCGGCCGTGGCGGACGCGATCAGGCCGCAGAACACGGCGGGCAGTAATTTCACAACGGACATGGGCAGCACGCCAACCGGAGGCAACCTTTACAAAGTGGACCCACCGGCGTCGGATTCCAAGACAGGCTGCAGGTTCTGTTCATCGGCCACCGGGCGTACCGCCGGCAGGCTGGTGACCAGCAGCGTGGTGCCAGGCACCAGCACGCTGTACAGCTGCTCGGCGAATTCCGGCGGCAGCGCCATCGGCAGGCTCGGCGTGGCGAGCAGGTCCGGCGTCGCATTGGCGGCGGTCTGGCCCAGCAGCGGATAGGCGGTCCAGCGGTGCAGCGGGCGGTGCGGGTCCAGCGGGCTGGGGTTGTCCTGGTAGCCCTGGCCCATCACGAACAGGGTCGTCCCCTCGAAGGCCGGCAGGGCCTTGGCTTCCAACCGCGACTCACCGATCAGCACGCCGTCGCGCAGCACGTACAGGCGCTGGTCGTGCAGGCTGACCAGGATGCCCACCTGGCCGGCCGGGGCCGCCGCATCGTTCCAGTAATGCGCCGGGGCGTCGGTGCTCTCGACCAGCGGTTTGCCGGTGCTGCTGACCGGCGCCAGCACCGCCGGATAGGCCAGCGTCATCGGTGCGCTCTTGGCATCGGCCACCACCACGGTATCGCCGCGATGGGTCTCACCGAACAGTTTCTGCGCGAACGCCTGGGGCAGCCGCACGCAGCCGTGCGAGGCGGGATGCCCGGGCAGGCTGCCGCCGTGCAACGCGATGCCATCCCAGGTCAGGCGCTGCATGTAAGGCATCGGCGCGCTGTTGTAGAGGTTGGACTTGTGGTCCTTGTCCTTCTGCAGGATCGTGAACACACCGGTCGGCGTTTCATGCCCGGTCTTGCCCGAGCTGATCGTGCTCATGCCGATCGCGATGCCGTTGCGGTAGACGTAGGCGCGCTGCTCATCCAGGCTGACCACCAGCACGATCGGACCGGCCGGGGAAATCTCGGGGTGCCAGAGGAATTCGCCGGGCTTGAGATCGGTCGGGCCGCGCGGGGCCTCGGTGGTCCTGGTGGCCGTCGGCGCAGTGTTGGCGGCGGTGGCGGGAAGCATCCCGGTCGCCAGCAGCGTCCCGAGCGCCAGACTCAACAGCGTGCTGCGTACTGCCATGTCGTGCATCCATTCGAAGAGATGCCGCCACGCTACACGAAGTACCTGCATGCGTTCGCGAAAACAAGGGAGCACAAAAAGTAATTGCCCGGCCACACATCCCTGTGCAGACCGGGCAATCGATACATCCTTGTCGGCATCCCGCCTTCCCCCTGTGCATCCTGCCCAGTCTGGGTGCCGGCCATGCTCCGTGCACTCGGCCGTATATGCTTCCGCCATCTCAGCCCTTCCCGGGGTCTGGATGCCACCGTCCTGGTGGGTCCGCGCCAATCCTTCCGCGCCGCTTCCGTGCGTGCTGCGTCCTGCAGCTGTCGGTGCCGCCGCGGCCTCCTGCCGTGGCGACCAGTGACCGGCGTCCTGCCTGTCCCGACCCGTCCTGTTGTTCAGCGCCTCGGTACGGAGGCCGGCGCTGCCCTCCTGGGCGGTGCCTCGACCGGTGCCTGCCTGGCGCCGGTCGTCATCCGTTGTCGATTCCGTTCGACGGTCGCTGTCCCTATCCCCTTCACCCGCGCCAGGTCCTCGACGCGTTCGAAGGGTCCGTGTTGTCGCCGGTACGCGACGATCGCTTCGGCCTTCATCGGCCCCACGTTCGCCAATCCCTGCTGCAGCGTCGACGCATCCGCCGTATTGATGTTGATCCGATCGGCCGCGAAGGCCATTCCGCTCAACAGCAGTCCCAGCACCAGCGCCCTGCACGAAAACCAAGGTCCCACTGTGTAACTCCTTGTGGCTCGGAACCGGCCCCTGCCGGCAATCCTGTCGAAGGTTCCAGCGTCCCTCGCCACATACACACAGCCTATCGTCCACGGCACCTTCACACAGCAGGCCTAACACCCGACGTGGTGTAGGGAAATACCTACCCCAGCGCAGGCGTAGAATGGCGGGACTTGTCAAAAGCACTCCGGAGTTCAGATGGACAGCGCCAAGCTCGGCCAATTCGTCAGTGAAAAGTGGGACAACGAGATCGTCCCGCAATTGGTCGATTACATCCGTATCCCCAACAAATCGCCGATGTTCGACGCCGATTGGGTCGCCAACGGCTACATGGAACAGGCCGTCACCCTGATGGAAACCTGGGCCAAGGCCCAGAAGCTGCCGGGCCTGACCGTCGAGGTCGTGCGCCTGGAAGGCCGCACCCCGCTGCTGCTGCTGGAAATCCCGGCCTCCGGCGCCGAGACCGGCGACGACACCATCCTGCTCTACGGTCACCTGGACAAGCAGCCGGAGATGACCGGCTGGGACGACGATCTCGGCCCGTGGATCCCGGTGCTGCGCGGCGACAAGTTGTATGGCCGCGGCGGCGCCGATGACGGCTATGCGATGTTCGGTTCGCTGGCCGCCGTGCTGGCGCTGCAGGAACAGGGCCTGCCGCACGCACGCTGCGTGATCCTGATCGAAGCCTGCGAAGAATCCGGCAGCTACGACCTGCCCGCCTACGTCGACCACCTGGCCGACCGCATCGGCAAGCCGTCGCTGGTGGTCTGCCTGGATTCGGGCTGCGCCAACTATGACCAGCTGTGGTGCACCACCTCGCTGCGCGGCCTGACCGGCGGCAACTTCTCGGTCAAGGTGCTCAACGAAGGCGTGCATTCCGGCGATGCCTCCGGCGTGATCCCGTCCAGTTTCCGCCTGCTGCGCCAGCTGATCTCGCGCATCGAGGACGAGAACACCGGTCGCATCCTGATCGACGGCATGAACGTCGAGATCCCGGCCGAGCGCCAGGAACAGGCCAAGCGTGCCGCCGAAGTGGTGGACACCGCGATCTTCGAGAAATTCCCGATGGTCGACGGCCTGCGCCCGATGAACGACGACCTGGCCGAACTGGTCCTCAACCGCACCTGGCGCCCGGCGCTGTCGGTCACCGGTGTGGACGGCCTGCCGCCGCTGGCGTCTGCCGGCAACGTGCTGCGTCCGCATACCGCGGTGAAGCTGTCGCTGCGCCTGCCGCCGACCGCCGACGGCAAGGCCTGCGGCGAGCTGCTCAAGGAAGCCCTGCTGCGCGATCCGCCGAACGGTGCGGAAGTGAAGCTGGACCTGGAAAAGGCCTCCAGCGGCTGGAACGCCCCGGCGATGGCGCCGTGGCTGACCCAGGCGATCGACGATGCCAGCCAGACCTTCTTCGGCAAGCCGGCGATGTACATGGGCGAAGGCGGCTCGATCCCGTTCATGGGCATGCTCGGCGAGAAGTTCCCGGGCGCGCAGTTCATGATCACCGGCGTGCTCGGCCCGCACTCCAATGCACACGGCCCGAACGAGTTCCTGCACATCCCGATGGGCAAGCGCGTGACCTCGTGCGTGTCCAAGGTGATCAGCGAGCATTACGCGGCCAGCCTGCGTGGCGAGACCAGCGGTTCGCCGGTCGCCGCCGACAGCGGCACCCGTCACGGCGGCCACGGCTGCTGCTGACGTTGGCGGACGCAGCCTGGCCTTGCTAGGCTGCGTCCACCTCTACTGACGTCTTTGGCATGAACGGACTGTTTGGCAGCACCAGCTGGCTCTACATCATCCTGGTCGGCTTCGTCGTCGGTCTGCTCGGGCGTTTCTTCATGCCCGGCAACAACCGCATGGGCTGCCTGCTGACCATCGTGCTCGGCATCGTCGGCGCCCTGCTGGCCGGCTGGTTCGGCCAGTACATGGGCTGGTATGCGCGCGGCGAACCCGCCGGGTTCATCGGCGCCATCCTCGGTGCGGTCGTGGTCCTGGCCGTGCTCCGGCTGTTCAGCAGCAAGCGCTGAGCACCGCCCCTCTCTTCTTTCCCGCGCGCCCCCGGCGCCGCTTCGACGTACCCGTCCATGAACGATCCTGCTTCCGATCCGCTGCGCGCCGAACTCCGCCGGCAGTGGACCTGCGCCGCCCTCGGCGACCCGGCCACCGCGCTCGACCGTGCCTCGGTCGACGCCGGTTTCCGCAGCTACTGGCGCGCCACCAGCGCGCGCGGCAGCCACATCGTGATGGACTCCCCGCCGGGGCTGGAGGACGTGCGGCCGTGGCTGCGCATGCACGACCTGCTCGAGCCCCATGGCGTACGCGTGCCGCAGGTGCTGGCGCGCGATGAGGACAACGGATTCCTGCTGCTGGAAGACCTGGGCGGCCCCACCCTGGCCCGCCATATCGACACCAACAACGCCGACGCCTGGTTCGATGCCGCGTTCGCACAGCTGATCCGGCTGCAGTCGATCCCGGTGCCGGAGGGCATGGGCAGCTTCGGCGAGGCGCTGCTGCAGCGCGACGCCGGCCTGTTCGACGAATGGTTCCTGCAGCGTCATCTGGGCCTGGAGCTGGACTGCGGCGAGATCGAGAACCTGCAGCGCATGCATCGCCTGCTGATGGACAACGCACTGCAGCAGCCGCAGGTGCTGACCCACCGCGATTTCATGCCGCGCAACCTGATGCCGATCGACGGTGGCCCGGCGGTGCTGGACTTCCAGGATCTGGTGCGCGGGCCGATCGCCTACGACCCGGTCAGCCTGTTCAAGGACGCGTTCCTGAGCTGGCCGATCGCGCGGGTGGACGTCTGGCTGGCGCGCTATCACGCGCTCGCCCTGGTCGCCGGCCTGCCGGTGCGGCCGTGGCCGCAGTTCCTGCGTGATGCCGACTGGATGGGCGTGCAGCGGCACCTGAAGATCCTCGGCCTGTTCGTGCGCCTGCGCGACCGTGATGGCAAGGGCCATTACTTCGAGGACGCCCCCCGTTTCATCCAGTATCTCGACGAGGTGCTGCCCCGCCATCCCGAACTGGCACCGCTGCACGCCTTGTTCGAGCTGCGGATCAAACCGGCCCTGGCCCGCATCGCCGAGCCGGTGCTGGCGCGCCCATGAAAGCGATGATCTTCTCGGCCGGCAAGGGCGAGCGCATGCGCCCGCTGACCCTGCACACGCCCAAGCCGCTGCTGGTCGCCGGCGGCAAGCCGCTGATCGTCTGGCACCTGGAACGGCTCGCCGCGGCCGGCATCGATGAGGTGGTGATCAATACCGCGTGGCTCGGCGACCAGTTCGCGCCCGCGCTCGGCGACGGTGCGCGCTGGGGCCTGAGGCTGCACTTCATCGACGAAGGCGCGGTGCCGCTGGAAACCGGCGGCGGCATTCTCAACGCGCTGCCGATCCTCGGCGAGGCACCGTTCCTGGTGATCAACGGCGACGTGTGGACGGATGTGGATGTCGCCACGCTCCCGCGCACGCCCGCCGGTGATGCGCATCTGGTGCTGGTCGACAATCCCGCGCAGCACCCGCGCGGCGATTTCATCCTGCACGCCGATGGTCGCGTCAGCGATGACGGCGACAGCGCGCGACTCACCTATGCCGGTGTGGGCGTGTACCGCCCGGCGATCATCGACGGGTGGCGCGCGGTGATCGGCGCGACCGTCGGCGCCGCCGCAACCCCGCCGCAATTCGGCCTGGCCCCGCTGCTGCGGCACGCCATGGCGCAGGGCCGCGTGACCGGCCAGCACCATCGCGGGCGATGGACCGATGTGGGCACGCCCGAACGCCTGGCACAGCTGGATGCGGAACTGAACGCCTGACACCACCAGGGTAGAGCCACGCCATGCGTGGCTGAAGCAGTCCGCTGCCCGCACCAAAAGCATCCACGCATGGCGTGGATCTACGAGCCGTTTCCCGACCGTTACAACAGATGCGGACCGTCTTCCAGAACCTGCCGCAGGAACGGCACGGTGATGCGGCGTTGCGCCGCCAGTGATTCACGGTCCAGCCAGTCCAGCAGGCTGACCAGGCTGCCCAACTCGCGACCGGTGCGGGTCAGCAGCCATTCGATCGCCGCCTCATCGATCGCCAGGCCACGTCGCGCCGCACGCTCGCGCAGCACCGCCGCGCGGCCTTCGTCGTCCAGCGGCTGCAGCACCACGCGCACGCACTGCTGCAGGCGTGAGCGCAGGTCCGGCAACACCAGCCCGAGCTGGTCCGGTGCGTGCTGCGCGGTGTACAGCAGGGTGATCCCCGTCGCGCGCGCGCGGTTGTGGAAATCGAACAGCGCCACTTCGTCGTCGCGCTGCCCGGCCACGGCATCCAGCCCATCCAGCGCGACCAGGTCGCGGCCTTCCAGTGATTCCAGCGCGGCGCGCGTGCGCCCCACCACCGCCTTCAGCGGCAGGTAGGTCGGCTGGCGGCCGGCCTGTTCGGCCAGCGAGCACATCGCCAGCGCCTGATGGGTCTTGCCGGTGCCCGGCGCGCCCTCCAGGTACACCCAGTCATGCGCGGCGCCCACGGCAATGGCGCGCAGCTGCGCCAGCGCACCATCCGGCGCACCGATGAACGTCTCCAACCGCTCGTCCTGCGGGTAGCGCAGGGCAAGCGGCAACTGCGGAACGACACTCACTGCGCGTCCGGCCCCTTCGGGTTGCCCACGATCACGATCTCGGGCTTGTCGACATAGGCATCGAGCACGATCGCCGACTTCTCACCGGCATACAGATCGCTCTGGCGATAGCGCTGGTGCGCGTAACGCAGCAGCACGTTGCTGACCGCCGCCACCGGCAGTGCCAGCAGCATGCCGAGGAAGCCGAACAGCTGGCCACCGGCCATCACCGCGAAGATCACCGCCACCGGATGCAGGCCGATCTTGTCGCCGACGATGCGCGGAGTCAGCACGTAGCTTTCCAGCAGCTGGCCCACGGTGAACACCACGCCGACCAGGATCAGCAGCTTCAGATCGAAGCCCTGCGCCTGCACCAGTGCCGCCGCCACCGCCATCACGATGCCGGTGGTCGCGCCCAGGTACGGGATGAAGCTGATCAGGCCGGCGACCAGCCCGATCAACAGGCCCAGCTTCAGGCCGACCAGCGACAGGCCCGCCGCGTACACCACGCCCAGCGCGATCATCACCAGGAACTGGCCACGGATGAACGCACCGAGCACCTCGTCCGACTCACGCGCCAGCTTGGTGATGGTGCCGACATGGTTGCGCGGAATCATCGAGGCCACGCGCTCGACCAACTTGTCCCAGTCGCGCAGGAAGTAGAACGCCAGGATCGGCAGCAGCAGGAGGTTGACCACCCACGTGACCATGGTGAAGCCCGAGCGCTGCACGTAGCCGAAGAAGGTCTTGGCGAACCCGCCGGCCTGCTGCCAGTGGCTGCGCACCCACTCGATCAGGCGGTCCGGGTCCATCCACTGCATGATCTCCAGCCCGGTCTTCTGCTCGAACCACGGGATGCCTTTTTCCATCAGCCACTGCTGTGCCTGCGGGATCGCCGCCACCAGGGTGGCGATCTGGCGTTCGATCATCGGCACCAGGATCAGCAGCGCGGCGGTGATCAGCAGGATCATGGCCACGAACACCAGCACCACGCCGGTGTTGCGCGAGCGGCCGGTGGCCTCGATCCGGTCGACCAGCGGGTCGCCCAGCCATGCCAGCGCCAACGCCAGCACGAATGGGGTCAGGATCGGGCCGAGCAGCCAGATCACCCAGCCGGCGAAAAGCGCCACCAGTACGAATTTCAACCGTCGGAGGAACTGCGCGATTTCTGCTTCGGGGGTGAGGATCATCGCAGGCGGTACTCGTTGCTGGCAGGCGGCGGCAGGGCCGAGGGACTGGTTTCATCGATCGGCACCGGCAGCGGCGCGGTCGGCGCGATCACGCCGTTGTCGCCCAGCATGCGGTTCAGGCCGGCCAGGCCGGTGGTCATCTCCAGCGACAGCTCCAGGCGGTCACCCGAGGCGCGCACCGGGGTGACGTTGCGGACCACGGCGGTCTCACGCAGGCCGGCAGCCAGGCGCATGTAGTCCTCGGCGCTGTTCAGGCCCAGCACCACGATGGTGTACGTGCCGGCGGCACCGGTGGCGGCACCGGCCTTGGCGTACCGGCGCACCAGCGCATCGGCGGCCCCGTCGGCCCCCCCGGCCATGGCGCGGCGGGCATCGCTGTCCTTGGTGGTCCACTTGTTGAGTTCTTTGCCACCGTCGACGAACACCCAGTCGGCCACCCAGCCGCTGCCGTCGCGGTAGAGCTTGCCGATCAGCTGCATCGGCGGGGCATAGCGCGCCGAGGCGCGGGCCACGGACGCGGTGTCCTGGCGCCAGATCGCGCCGACCAGCGCCTGCTCGGCCGCGCTGCCCGAGGGCAGGCCCAGCTTGTAGCCGCGCTCGATGGCGCGATTCAGCAGCGGGCGGGCCGCATTGGCCTGCTGGACGGTCACCAGGCGCGGGCCGGAGCCGTCGTCGATGGCCAGCCAGATCACCGGCTTGGGACGCGGCTGCGGCCACAGCGGCAGGCCGAGGGCCGAGATCAGGCCGTCAACGTCATCCTCGCGGAACCGGGCGACCAGGATCGTGCGGTAGCTCGGCGCGCCACCGGCCGAGGTGCTCTGGTCCTGGCGGTAGTCATAACTGGCCACGTAATCCTTGGCATTGCGCAGGGCCTGCATCACCCCCGGGCGGCTCATCACGCTGCGGTCGCCCGAGAGTTTGGCCAGCACATTGCCCAGCGCCCTGGCCAGGGCACCGTTGCGGTCCGAATCGGCCTGGCTGTTGACCGGGACCTCGGCCTCGTAAGCGCCACTGGCACTGGCCACATCGCCTTCGGTGCGCAGGCCGCTCTGGGCCATCGAGGCCACCGGCAGGCACAACGCGAGGAACATCATGAAAAAGAGGCTGCGGCGCATCAGGACTTCCATTGAGCGTATCCGGGGGGAATTGTTGCCCGAATAGGGCCTGCGCGCCAACGTGGCCTGTTAAAATCGCGCTTTCACCCCAGCGCAGCGCCGACGCCCGTGACCAATTCCCCGTCCCATCCCTCTCCCCTGACCTACCGCGACGCCGGTGTCGACATCGACGCGGGCAATGCGCTGGTCGAGCGCATCAAGCCGCTGGTGAAGCGCAGTTTCCGCCCGGAAGTCATGGGCGGGCTGGGTGGCTTCGGCGCCCTGTTCGACCTCTCCAACAAGTACCGCGAGCCGGTCCTGGTCTCGGGTACGGACGGCGTGGGCACCAAGCTGAAGCTTGCACAACAGCTGGGCCGCCACGACACGATCGGCATCGATCTGGTCGCCATGTGCGTGAACGACGTGCTGGTGCAGGGCGCCGAGCCGCTGTTCTTCCTGGACTATTTCGCCACCGGCAAGCTGGACATCGACACCGCTGCGGCGGTCGTGGGCGGCATCGCCAACGGCTGCACCGAGGCCGGTTGCGCGCTGATCGGCGGTGAAACCGCGGAAATGCCGGACATGTATGCCCCGGGCGAGTACGACCTGGCCGGCTTCACCGTCGCCGGCGTCGAGAAAAGCGAACTGAAGGACGGCGCCAGCGTGGCGGCCGGCGACGTGCTGATCGGCATCGCCTCCTCCGGCCCGCACTCCAACGGCTACTCGCTGGTGCGCCGCATCTACGACCGCGCCGGCCAGCCGGCCGAGCTGGAGCTGGAGGGCGGGGTCAAGCTGGTCGACGCGCTGATGGCGCCGACCCGCCTGTACGTCAAGCCGATCCTGGCGCTGCTGAAGACCCACGGCGCGGCGATCCACGGCATGGCCCACATCACCGGTGGCGGCCTGACCGAGAACATCATCCGCGTGGTGCCCGAGGGCCTGGGCCTGGACATCCAGGCCAATGCCTGGACCCTGCCGCCGGTCTTCCAGTGGCTGCAGAAGGAAGGCGCCGTGGCCGACAGCGAAATGTGGCGCACCTTCAACTGCGGCATCGGCTTCGTGCTGATCGTGGCCGCCGACCAGGTCGCCGCGGTCAGTGCGGCCGTGGCCGCGCAGGGCCTGGAGCACTGGACCATCGGTCAAGTGACCACCGCCGACGGCGCCGAACGCGTCAAGATCGGCTGAGCCCGGCCATGGAGCCCCGCCCGGAGGCCGCTGCTCAACCGCCGTCGCTGCCCGTCGCAGCGGCGCCGGCCCTGCCGGCCACCGCGGGTGACACCTCGCAGCTGCAGTTGCTGTCGGTCTTCCACTATGTGGTGGCGGGCCTGACCGCCCTGTTTTCGCTGTTCCCGCTGATCTACCTGCTGATGGGGGTGGCGGTGATGTTCGCCGCGCCGACACCGCTGGCGCCCGGTGAGGCGCCGCCGCCGTTCGATCCGCGCCTGATCGGCTGGGTGTTCGTGCTGATCGGCGGCCTCGGCTGCGCGACCGGACTGGTCCTGGCCGGCTACATGGCCTACGCCGGGCGCTGCCTCGCGCAGCGCCGACGCTACCTGCTGTGCATGGTCGTGGCCGGCATCGCCTGCATCTTCATGCCGTTCGGCACCGCGCTGGGGGTGTTCACCCTGGTGGTGCTGTCACGCCCGGCAGTCAAGGCGGCCTTCGAAACCGCATGAGCAGCCGTATCGCCGTACTCGCCTCCGGCCGGGGCAGCAATCTGCAGGCCATCCTCGATGCCATCGCCGCGCAGCGGCTGGATGCGCAGGTTGTGGCCGTGCTCTCGGACAAACCCGAGGCCTCGGCCCTGCTCAAGGTCGGTCCGGAGCAGCGCTGGGCACGCTCGCCCAGGGACTTCGCCGACCGCGCCGCCTTCGACGCGGCGATGGCCGAGGCATCGGAGGCCTTCGCCCCGGACTGGATCGTCTGCGCCGGCTACATGCGCATCCTCGGGCCGGCCTTCGTGGCGCGGTTCGACGGGCGCCTGGTCAATATCCATCCCTCGTTGCTGCCGCTGTACAAGGGCCTGCACACCCATGCCCGCGCGCTCGAGGCCGGTGATGCCGAGCACGGCGCCAGCGTGCACTTCGTGGTGCCCGAACTCGATGCCGGCACCGTGCTGGCCCAGGCCCGGGTGCCCGTGCGGTCGGGCGACACCGCCGAAGCGCTGGCCCTGCGGGTGCTGGCGGTGGAGCATCCGCTGCTGATTGCGAGCCTCTCGCTGCTGGTCAGCGGCCGCGTAACTGAACAGGCAGGTCAGCTCCAGCTCGATGGTCACCCCCTGTTTAGCCCGCTGCGCCTAGATTGCGCCGGACAGCTGAACCGATAAGCGCCGCGCACACGCGCCGCTGATCCCGGCGCTGGCATTCTTCCCCCTCCTCCACCGACCGGCCCGCATGAGAACGCCTGTGTTCAAGCCCGTGCTGCTGATGGCATCCCTGCTGTGCACCGCTGCTCTTGCCCACGCGCAGGAGACGCCCACGCCACCGCTGCCCGCGTTGCCTGCCATGGACTGGGAGGCGCCGCCGCTGCAGCCATTCACCGCCACCTACCAGGCCCTCTACAAGGGCAAGCAGGCCGGCGATGCGACCATGCGCGTCACCCACACCGGCGGCGACCAGTGGCGCGTGGACATGCAGGTGATCGGCCGCAGCGGCTTTGCCAGCGTGCTCGGGCTGAACCTGGAACAGAGCACCGTCTTCGAAAACCGCAACGGCACCTATGTGCCGCTGAGCCAGAGCACGGTGCGCAAAGGCCTGTTCCTCGGCAAGAAGGTCACCGGCACCTATGACTGGAAGGCCGGCACCGCGCAGTGGCTGGGCGACCTGAAGAAGGAACGCCGCCAGCCGATTCCGCTGCAGCCCGGCGACCAGAGCGCGCTGCTGCTGAACCTGGCGATCATGCGCGACGCCCGCCCCGGCGGACAGATGCATTACCGCTATGTGGACGTGGGCCGCGTCCGCCAGCACGACTACCAGGCCGCGCCGGACACCGAAAACGTGCCGGTCGGCGATCTGTCCTACAACGCGCTGCGGGTGTATCGCACCAACGGCGGCAATGACGAAACCATCCTCTGGATCGCCAACGGTGTCCCCACGCCGGTGCGCATCCTGCAACGCGAAGACGGCGAAGATCGGATTGATCTACGCCTGATCGAATACCAAGGAGTCTGAGCATGACCACACTGAATCGTCCGCTGACCTGGATCGCCGCTGGCGCGCTTGCCGTGGTGAGCCTGCCCGCGATGGCACTGCAGCCGTTCAAGGCCGATTACCAGGCCAGCTACATGGGCATGCAGGCCAACGGCACCATGACCCTCACCAGCGAAGGCGCCAATAAGTGGCGTTACAGCCTCAACGTCAAGAACCAGCTGGCCGATCTCAGCCAGAACACCGTGTTCGAGGAAGCCAACGGCCGCCTGCGCCCGCTGAGCAGCAACGACCGTTCGGTGCTGCTGGTCAAGAAGCGCAATGTGGATGCCACCTACAACTGGAGCAGCAACCAGGCCACCTGGACCGGCGACGTGAAGCCGGACCGCCGTGGTCCGGTCGCGCTCAAGGCCGGTGACATGGATGCCCTGCTGATCAACCTGGCGATCGCGCGCGACCTGGCCGCCGGCAAGCCGCTGAATTACCGCATGGTCGACGAAGGCCGGATCAAGCCGATGTCCTACAAGGTGGTCGGCAAGGAAAAGATCACGGTGGGCGGCAAGTCCTACGACGCGACCAAGGTGTCGCGTGTGGATGGCAACAAGGAACTGATCGCCTGGATCGTGCCGGAGTTCCCGGTGCCGGCGCGCCTGCTGCAGCGTGAGAGCGGCAAGGATGCGCTGGATCTGACGATCAAGGGCATGAACTGACCAAGAAAAACGCCCGCTTGCGCGGGCGTTTTTTCATTCCGGCTTGGCTTCGCCGAACACCGTCCTGCAGTCGACCCGGATCTGCTGGCGCGTGTCGCGCCAGTAGTAGGTGCTGCAGTGGCGGTTGCCGTCGACCTTCTTCTCCACGCCGACCGCATAGAACGACTGGAACACCTCGGTACGGCTGACCGTGCCGTCCGCGTTCCAGTCCATGTCTTCCTGCTGGATGCCCTGGGTGATCGCGATGCCGGCGTACCAGGCATAGCCCAGCCACGCCAGCACGATCAGCACCAGGACCAGCAGCGCCTTGCGGCGGCGGGTGAACCGGCCGCGCAGGATCATGCCGCGACGCGCCGGATGGTGGCGCCCAGCGAAGACAGCTTCTCTTCGATGTTCTCGTAGCCGCGGTCCAGGTGGTAGATGCGGTCGATGGTGGTATCCCCCTCGGCCATCAGGCCCGCCAGGATCAGCGAGGCCGAGGCGCGCAGATCGGTCGCCATCACCGGCGCGCCGCTGAGCTGCTCGGTGCCGCGCACGATCGCGGTATGCCCTTCGACCTGGATGTCCGCGCCCAGGCGCAGCAGTTCGTTGACGTGCATGAAACGGTTTTCGAAGATCGTCTCGTTGATCACGCCCACACCGTCGGCCACGCAGTTGAGCGCCATGAACTGCGCCTGCATGTCGGTCGGGAACGCCGGGTACGGCGCGGTGGTCAGGTTGACCGCGCGCGGGCGCTTGCCTTCCATGTCCAGGGTGATGCTGTCTTCGGTGGTCTCGATCTTCGCACCGGCCTCGACCAGCTTGGCCAGCACCGCATCCATGGTGTTCGGGCGCGCGCGGTTGACCGTGACCTTGCCGCCGGTCATCGCCGCGGCCACCAGGAAGGTGCCGGTTTCGATGCGGTCGGGCAGCACTTCATGACGGCCGCCGGAGAGCTTCTCCACGCCTTCGATCACCAGGCGGGCGGTGCCCAGGCCTTCGATCTTCGCGCCGAGCGCGATCAGGCAGTGCGCCAGGTCGGTGACTTCCGGTTCCATCGCCGCGTTGTCCAGCACGGTGGTGCCCTCCGCCAGCACGGCGGCCATCAGCACGTTCTCGGTGCCGGTGACGCTGACCATGTCGAAGGTGAAGTGCGCACCCTTCAGGCGCTTGGCCTGGGCCTTGATGAAGCCGTTCTCGACGGTGATTTCCGCCCCCAGGGCCTGCAGGCCCTTGATGTGCTGGTCAACCGGACGCGAACCGATCGCGCAGCCGCCCGGCAGCGACACTTCGGCCGCGCCGAAGCGGGCCAGCAGCGGGCCCAGCACCAGGATCGAGGCGCGCATGGTCTTGACCAGCTCGTACGGGGCCACGTGCTGGTCCACCGAACGCGGGTCGACCACGATCGCACTGCCGCGCGACAGGGTGCCCTGGTCGATGGTGACCTTGGCACCCAGCTCGCCGAGCAGCTTCACGGTGGTGACCACGTCGTGCAGGTGCGGCACGTTGGTGATTTCCACCGGCGCATCGGCCAGCAGGGTGGCGCACAGGATGGGGAGGACAGCGTTCTTGGCGCCGGAAATGTTCACTTCACCGTGCAGCGGCTTGCCGCCGGTCACTACGATCTTGGCCATGGAGTCTGCGCAATAAGAAAAAGGAGGGGGGGGGTAGAAGCCGACCGTTGGTCGGCTTACCGAACGTCTTGCTGGTCGGCTTACCGACCGGCTTCGGCCGGGGTGACGGTCTTCAGCGCCAGCGCGTGGATCGCCCCGCCCATCAGATCGCCCAGGGTCGCGTAGACCATGCGGTGGCGCGCCAGCGGCATTTTGCCGGCAAAGGCGTCGCAGACCACGGTGGCCTCGAAGTGCACGCCGTCGTCACCCTGCACGTCCGCGCGGGCGCCAGGCAGGCCGGTTTCGATCAGATTGCGGATGGTCTCGGCGTCCAACGGGCTTTCCTAATAAAATGAGCGCTCATTCTACTCTTCCACGTGGCGCTCGCATGGCTGTCTCGCCCCAACTCCCCCATCCGGCCGACGCTGCGGCACTGGTCGCCAGCGGCCGCCGCGTGTTCGAGATCGAGCGCGATGCGCTGGGCGCGGTCGCCGACCGGCTGGGCGAAGCGTTCAGCCAGGCCTGCCAGCTGATGCTGCAGAGCAAGGGCCGCGTGGTCGCCACCGGGATGGGCAAGTCCGGCCATGTGGCGCGCAAGATCGCCGCCACGCTGGCCTCGACCGGGACCCCGGCCTTCTACGTGCATCCGGGTGAAGCCGGGCATGGCGACCTGGGCATGATCACCAGCGCCGACGTGGTGCTGGCGCTGTCCTACTCGGGCGAGTCCGACGAGCTGCTGATGCTGCTGCCGGTGCTCAAGCGCCAGGGCAACCGCCTGATCGCGATGACCGGGCGGCCGCAGTCCAGCCTGGCCAGCGCGGCCGACGTTCACCTGGATGTCAGCGTGCCGGCCGAGGCCTGCCCGCTGGCCTTGGCGCCCACCTCCAGCACCACCGCCTCGCTGGCGATGGGCGATGCGCTGGCCGTGGCCCTGCTGGATGCCCGCGGCTTCACCGCCGACGATTTCGCCCGTTCGCACCCGGCCGGCAGCCTGGGCCGCCGCCTGCTGCTGCACATCACCGATGTCATGCACAGCGGCGATGAGCTGCCGCGCGTGGGCGTCGATGCCAGCCTCAGCGAGGCCCTGGTGGAAATGAGCCGCAAGCGCTTGGGCATGACCGCCGTGGTGGATGCGGACAACCGCCTGATCGGTCTGTTCACCGACGGCGACCTGCGCCGCGCGCTGGACACCGATCTGGACGTGCGCAGCGCGCGGATCGCCGATGTGATGACCCGTGGCCCGCGCACGATCGGCGCCGATCAGCTGGCGGCCGAGGCGGCGCAGCTGATGGAAGCCCACAAGATCACCGGCCTGCTGGTGGTCGATGCCGAGGGCCACCTGGTCGGCGCACTCAACATTCATGACCTGTTGCGGGCCCGGGTGGTTTAAACCACAGTTGTCTTCCTCCATTCAGCTGAGCTCCCCCCAGAAGATGCCTTACTCCCCGTTGCCCGGTTTTCCGTCCCACCTGCATGCCGCCGCCGGCCGTATCCGGCTGGCCTGCTTCGACGTGGACGGCACGCTCACCGACGGTCGGCTCTACTACGACAAGGACGGCAACGAGAGCAAGGCGTATTACGTGCAGGACGGACTCGGCCTGAAACTACTGCAGCAGCATGGTATCCACCCGGTGCTGATCACCGCGCGCAACAGCCAGTCCGCGCTCCGGCGCGGCGCGGACCTGGGCATCGATACCCAGATCGCGGTCGGCGACAAGCTGGCCAGCGTCAAGGCGCTGTGCGGGCAGCACGGCATCGGCCTGGACCAGGTGGCCTTCATGGGCGATGACCTGCCCGACCTGGCGCCGCTGTGCGCGGTCGGCCTGGCGGTCGCCCCGGCCAACGCCCACCCGTGGATCGCCGAACGCGTGCACTGGCAGACCCGCAGCGACGGCGGCCAGGGCGCGGCGCGCGAGCTCTGCGATGTGCTGCTGGCCGCGCAGGGCCATGTGGACGCGGTGCTGGCGAGGTTCGGCGTATGAACATGCGTACCGCTCTCGGCATCGGTCTGCTGGTGGCGGCCGCCTTCACCGGCTGGCTGGCGCTGCATGATCGCGACAAAGGCACGGCCGAGGTGGGTGACGACGCCACCAAGGATTACGTGCTGCATGATTTCCAGATCGTGGCGCTGGACGAACAGGGCAAGGAATCCACCACCCTGCGCGCCCCGCTACTGGAACGTGCGCGCAGCGATGAGACGATGAACATCACCACGCCCCTGTTCCTGCTGCCCGATCAGGACGGCAATCACTGGGAACTGCGCAGTGATACCGGCTGGGTCAGCGCGAAGGGCGATCAGCTGAAGCTGGTCGGCAACGTCAGCGGCGACAGCCCGAAGATCGCCAGCGTGCCGCCCACCACCTTCCGCACCGATCACCTGAATGTGTTCCCGAACGAAAGCCGCGCCAAGACCGACGCCCTGGTCACCATGACCCGCCCGGGCATGAGCCAGTCCGGCGTTGGTTTCGAACTGGATTCCAAAACCAAGACCTACCATTTCCTGAGCCAGGCCAAGGGCCGTTACACGCCCCAGCGCTGAGCCACGGCAGCCCCGGCGACGTCCACCGACCGGCGCCGGCTGCACAGGAACCCCGATTCACCGGCCAGGCTTACCGCTGGTCACGACCCCTACTCTGGCAGGACAGACCCATTCAATGAAGATCCTATTTGCAGCCGCATGCGCGATCAGTCTTCTCGCCCCCGCGTTCGCGGCCAGCGCGAAGTCCACCGACCGCAATGAACCAATGACCATCGATGCCGGCACCCAGTCGGGCACGCTGGTGGGCGATGGCAAGACCACGCTGTCCCAAGGCGTGGTGGTTACCCAGGGCACGCTCGATCTGCGCAGCGCCGATGCCGAGATCTACATGAAGGACGGCGAAGCGGTGCGCGCCGTGTTCACCGGCAAGCAGGCCAAGCTCAAGCAGCAGCTCGATGACGGCAGCTGGATGGACGCCAGCGCCGACCGCATCGATTACGACATCAAGGCCGAAGTGCTGACCATGACCGGCAACTACCAGGTCAAGAGCGCGCGCGGCACCAATGCCGGCCAGAAGATGACGTACAACACCCGCACCGGCGAGATGAACAGCGGTGGCGACGGCACCCGCGTCCGCACCGTGATCCAGCCCAAGAACAAGACCGCGGCGCCGGCCACGCCGGCCGCCAAGACCACGGTACCGACCCCCGGGAGCAAGAAGTAATGCTCGTCGCCAAAGGCCTGCGCAAGCGCTACAAGCAGCGTGAAGTCGTCAAGGATTTCGGGCTGACCCTGGAGGCCGGTGAAGTGGTCGGCCTGCTCGGCCCCAACGGTGCCGGCAAGACCACCTGCTTCTACATGATCGTCGGCCTGGTCGAGACCGACGCCGGCAGCATCGTGCTGGACGGCAAGGACATCACCAGCGACCCGATGTATACCCGCGCCAAGCAGGGCGTGGGCTACCTGCCGCAGGAACCCTCGGTGTTCCGCAAACTGACCGTGGCCGACAACCTGCGCCTGGTGCTGGAACTGCGCGAAGACCTGGACAAGGCCGGCCGCGAAAAGGAACTGGCCAGCCTGCTGGACGAGCTGCAGATCAACCACGTGGCCGACCAGCTGGGCGCGAGCCTGTCCGGTGGTGAGCGCCGCCGCTGTGAAATCGCCCGCGCGCTGGCCGCCAAGCCGCGCCTGATCCTGCTCGATGAACCGTTTGCCGGCGTCGACCCGATCTCGGTCGGTGAAATCCAGCGCATCGTCACCCACCTCAAGCAGCGCGGGATCGGGGTGCTGATCACCGACCACAATGTCCGCGAAACCTTGGGAATCTGCGACCGCGCGTATATCCTCAACGAGGGCAGCGTGCTGGCACAGGGCGCGCCGGACGAGATCCTGGCCAACGCCGACGTCCGCCGCGTCTACCTTGGGGACACCTTCAAGCTCTGATCCAGCGGCCGCCGCAACGCCTTCCTTCCGTTCGGCACAGGCATGAAAGCACGGCTGCAGACATCGATGGGGCAACACCTGGTCATGACGCCGCAGCTGCGTCAGGCGATCAAGCTGTTGCAGATGTCCAGCGCCGAGCTGGAGCTGGAAATCAACGAGGCGGTGGAGACCAACCCGCTGCTGGACTGGGCCGAGAACGCTGAACCGGCGCTCGAGGCCGGCCCCGGCGAGGACGCGTCCCTGCCCACCCCCACCGATACCCACGCCGACGGCGAGCACCAGGTCTCGGCCAGCGATGACTGGTCGCCCGGTGAAGGCGACTGGACCAGCGGCAGCAGCGGCGGCTCGTTCGACGATGACGACAACGGCAGCGCCGCAGAGCGCGTGGCCGAGACCGAATCGCTGGCCGACCACCTGCTCTGGCAGCTGCACCTGTCCCACCTCTCGGCCCGGGACCGCAGCATCGGCGCGGCCCTGATCGACGCCTTCGAAGACGACGGCTACCTGCGCGAGCCGCTGGCGGCCATCGCCGAGACCCTGCGTCCGGGCATCCAGGCCGACGAGGCCGAAATCCTGACCGTCCTGCACCAGATCCAGCGTTTCGACCCGGTCGGGGTCGGTGCGCGCTCGCTGGGCGAATGCCTGGACCTGCAGCTGCTGGTGCTGCCCGCCGACACCCCCGGGCTGGCCCTGGCCCGGCGCATCGCCGATGGGCCGCTGGAGCGCCTGCCGCGCAGCGGCGTGGCGGGCATCGCCCACGAACTGCGCGAGCCGGTGGCCGAGGTCGAGGTCGCCGTGCAGCTGCTGCGCTCGCTGGACCCGCGCCCGGGCACCCAGATCGGCGAGCTCTCCCACGACAGCTACGTGGTGCCGGACTGCGTGGTCTGGCGCCAGAACGGCGTCTGGCGCGCGGCCCTGGCCGGCCATGCCGGGCCCCGGGTGGTCATCCACCGGGGCTATGAACAGATGATCCGCCGCTGCGGAGAAGCCGACGCCGGTTACATGCGCGCCCACCTGCAGGAGGCGCGCTGGCTGCTCAAGGGCCTGGAGGCCCGCGGCGAGACCCTGCTGCGGGTCATGCGCTGCCTGCTCGATCAGCAGGCCGCCTTCCTGGAGTTCGGCGAACAGGCGCTGCGCCCGCTGACCCTGCGCGAAGTGGCCGGCGAGCTCGGCCTGCACGAATCGACCATTTCCCGGGCGATCGCCCGCAAGTACGTGCGCACGCCGCGCGGGACCCTGCCGCTGCGCGGCTTCTTCGCCTCGGGCATCGACACCGACAGCGGTGGCGAAGCCTCCAGTACCGCCATCCAGGCCATGCTGCGCCGCCTGATCGATGACGAGAACCCGCGCAAGCCGCTTTCTGACGCCAAGCTGGCTGACCTGCTCAAGACCTCGGGAATACCGGTGGCGCGACGCACCGTGGCGAAGTATCGTGAAGCCATGAACATTTCCGCCTCGCACGAAAGGGTAAGAATCGTCTGACGCTCCACCGCGCCCGGCGGGAAGGTTCATTGGCACATCCGAACAAAGGAGAAACCCGATGCACATCGAGACGTTTGGCAAGGACCACCTTGAGATCACCCCGGCTCTGAACGAGTACGTGGAGACCAAGCTGGAACGGCTGAGGAAGCACTTCGACCAGCACTGCGAGGTTCGCGTGCAACTGTCGATCCGCAAGCCGGAGCACCATGCCGATGCGAGTGTGAATGTTCCCGGGCAGACTCTGCACGCGGACGCCAGCGGCCCCACCATGTACGCCGCGATCGACATCCTGGCCGACAAGCTCGACCGCCTGGTCATCAAGCACAAAGAGAAAAAGCAGCAGCACGCACCGCAACCGCTGCCGGTGGGCGACAATGAGGGCTGATGCCCTCGTTTCCACCCCGACATGCCTCTGACTGATCTTCTGGCGGCCGTCCGCACGCAAGTGCTGCCGGCCGCCGATCGCGACAGCGTGCTGAAGGCCGCAGCCCGCCTGCTGGCCTGCCGCGAAGCCAACGCCGAGCTGCTGTACCAGAACCTGTGCCAGCGCGAGACGCTGGGCAGCACCGCCATCGGCCATGGCATCGCCATCCCGCACGGCCGTGCGCCCCTGCTCGAACGCCCCCGCGGCGCGCTGCTGCGGCTGGAGTCGCCGGTGGAGTTCGGCGGCGATGAGCCGGTGGACCTGGTCTTCGCGATTGCCGTTCCCGCGCATTACACCCATCAACACCTGATGCTGCTGTCCGAGCTGGCCGAGCTGTTCTCAGAGCCGGCCATCCGCCAGGCGCTGCGCGAAGCGCGCGACGGCGACGAACTGCGTCGGGTCATCGAATTTCCCCCGCCGGCGAGTGCCGCATGAATACCAGCATCACCGCGCGCGAACTGTTCGAACAGCAGCGTGACCGTCTCGCCCTGCGCTGGATCGCGGGGCAGAAAGGCGAGCGCCGTGAGCTGGAAGCCGGCAACAAGGTCTCGCGCCGCCCCTCGCTGGCCGGTTACCTCAACGCGATCTACCCGAACAAGGTGCAGATCCTGGGCACCGAAGAGCTGTCCTGGCTGGACTCGCTGGACTCGCGCCAGCGCTGGGAGACCATCGAGCGGATCATGCAGTCGCATCCACTGGCACTGGTGATCACCCGCAACCAGTCCTGTCCGGAAGACCTGCGCGCGGCCGCGGACGAATCGCAGACGCCCCTGTGGATCTCGCCCAAGCGCGGTCATGAGCTGCTCAACCACCTGTCCTACCACCTGGCGCGCACGCTGGCGCCGCGGGTGATCCTGCATGGCGTGTTCATGGAGATCTACTCGATCGGCGTGCTGATCACCGGCGAGGCGGGCTCGGGCAAGAGCGAGCTGGCGCTGGAACTGCTCAGCCGCGGCCACCGGCTGGTCGCCGACGATGCCCCCGAGTTCACCCAGATCGCCCCGGACGTGCTCGACGGCACCTGCCCGGAGCTGCTGCAGGACCTGCTGGAAGTCCGTGGCCTGGGCGTGCTCAACGTGCGCGAGATGTTCGGTGACACCGCTGTAAAGAAGAACAAGTACCTTCGGCTGATCGTCCACCTGACCAAGCCGATGACCGAGCCCACCCCCTACGGCTATGAACGCCTGACCGGCGACTCGGGTACCCGCCACGTGCTGGACCTGGACGTGCCGCTGATCACCCTGCCGGTGATGCCCGGCCGCAACCTGGCCGTGCTGACCGAAGCCGCCACGCGCCTGCACATCCTGCGGACCAAGGGCATCGACCCGGCCGCGATGTTCATCGCCCGCCACAGCAACATGTTGGAACGCCGCACGCCATGAACACCCCCGCCCCCGCCTCCGCCCCGACCGCCGCAACCCTGATCATCGTCAGTGGCCTGTCCGGTTCCGGCAAGACGGTCGCGCTGAAGACCTTCGAAGACCTCGACTACTACTGCTCGGACAACCTGCCGATCGACCTGCTGCCGGATTTCGTGCGCAGCCTGCTCGGCGATCCCGGCCGCGAAGCCCCGCGACGGCTTGCGGTCGGCATCGACGTGCGCGCGCAGAGCGACCTGACCCAGCTTTCGCACTGGCGCGAAGACGCCAAGGCCGCCGGCCTGGATGCGCAGCTGCTGTTCTTCGATGCCACCGATGAAAGCCTGCTCAAACGCTACGCCGACACCCGTCGCCGCCATCCGCTGAGCCAGCTCGGCCTGTCACTGCCCGAAGCGATCGCCCGCGAACGCGAACTGACCGCGCCGCTGCGCCGCGCCGCCGATGCGGTGATCGATACCACCAGCCTCAACGTGCACCAGCTGCGCCGCAAGGTGGTGACCGAATTCGCGCTCGCCCACGGCAACAAGCTGTCGCTGCTGTTCGAATCGTTCGCCTACAAGCGCGGCGTCCCGGCCGAAGCCGACTTCGTGTTCGACGTGCGCGTGCTGCCCAATCCGCACTGGGACCCGGAGCTGCGCCCGCTGTCCGGCCGCGATGCCGGCGTGCGCGAGCATCTGGACGAACAGGCTGATGTGCAGCGCTACGCCGCCCAGCTCGTCGATTTTCTCGATACCTGGCTGCCGCGGCTGGGCAATGACACCCGCAGCTATGTCACCGTCGCTTTCGGCTGCACCGGCGGCAAGCACCGCTCGGTCTACATGGCCGAACGCATGGCCCGCCATGCCCGCGACCAGGGCTGGCCCGAAGTGGCCACCTTCCACCGGGAACTGGACTGAACGCGGCACTTCCGGACCGCCCTGTCCTGCCCCGACCCGGGACAGGCCATCGGCACGCTGAACCGCGGAACACAGCAGTCTTTCACGCGTGCTATCGCCAATTCATGTTGACCTGTTAACGTTCGGGAATGACCTGTGGCATTCTCCTCGTAACTCATCCCGGTGTCGGCACGGCCCTGCTGGACGTGGCGACACGGCTGCTGCGGCACCTGCCGCTGAAGACCGAAGCTTTCGAAGTACCGTTCGACGCAGATATGGACGTCCTGCTCCCGCTCGCCTCGGCCGCTTTGCGCCGGGTGGACAGTGGACAGGGCGTGCTGATCCTGACCGACCTGTACGGCGCCAGCCCCAGCAATCTGGCCGGGCAACTGGCGCGTCTGGGCACCCCGGCACGCCGGGTTTCGGCGCTGAGCCTGCCGATGTTGATGCGGGTGATGAATTATCCGGAACAGGGACTGGATCAACTGCCTGCCACAGCCGCGGCAGGCACTCGCAATGGAGCGATTGTCGACGATGCTTGAACGTGAACTCACCGTATCCAACCGCCTGGGCCTGCATGCCCGCGCCACTGCCAAGCTGGTGCAGGAGCTGGCGCCGTTCCGCTGCAACGTGACCATGGCCGCCAAAGGCCGTGAGATCAATGCCAAGAGCATCATGGGCGTCATGCTGCTGGCCGCCGGCCAGGGCACCCCGGTCACCGTGCGCATCGACGGCGAAGACGAAGCCGCCGCGATGGACGCGGTGGTGGCCCTGTTCGAACGGCGTTTCGACGAGGACAACTGAGGATGGGGGGGCAACCGCGATCGGGATCTTCCGCACCGGCCCGGACCGCGTCCGGGGCGATGCTGTTGTCCGGCCACGGTGCCTCGCGCGGCAACGCCCTGGGCCGTGCCCGGGTGCGCCTGCCGCACGCCCTGGAAGTCGCCGAGCAGCGCATTCCGCCGTCGAAGATCGACGCCGAACTGACGCGCCTGCATGTGGCCGTGGAAGCGGCACGCGGCGAAATGCACGATCTGCGGCAGCGCCTGCATGGCGCGCTCAACCAGGAGGTCGGCGAGTTCCTCGACCTGCATGCCCTGCTGCTCGATGACCCGGAGCTGCTGTTCGGGCTGGACGAGCTGATCCGCAGTGGCCCGTACAGCGCCGGCTACGCCCTGCGCGTGCAGCGCGACCGCCTGGCCAAGGTCTTCGATGGCATGGACGATGCCTACCTGAAGAGCCGCATGGACGACCTGGACCATGTGATCGGGCGCATCCATGCCTTCCTGCAGAAGCGCCCGCCGGACGTCAAAGGCATGGCCGGCGAGATCCTGATCTGCGACAACATCGCCCCCTCCGAGCTGGCCCAGCTGCAGGCCCACGGCGTGGTCGGCATCGTCACCGCCGGGGGCAGCGCGCTGTCGCACAGCGCGATCCTGGCGCGCAGCCTGCATCTGCCGTTGATCGTCAACGTCCCCAACGTGCTGCAGAAGGTCGCCGACGGCGACGTGCTGATCATGGACGGCAGCGACGGCACGGTCACCATCAACCCGCAGGCACCGGACCTGCGCGATTACCGCGTGCGGCTGCGCGAACACGCGCGCGAACAGCGCGAGCTCGGCCGCCTGCGCACCAAGCCGAGCCGCACCCGCGACAACGTCGACATCGCCCTGCTGGCCAATGCCGAATCCAGCGAGGACGTCACCCAGGCGCATGCGCTGGGCGCACACGGGCTGGGCCTGTACCGCACCGAATTCCTGTTCCTGCAGCGCAACGAGCTGCCGGACGAGCAGGAACAGTTCGAGACCTACCGCGATGCCGCGCTCGGCATGAGCGGACGGCCGGTCACCATCCGCACCCTGGACCTGGGCGCGGACAAGGCCGACCGCACCGGGCTGACCCTGAGCAATGAAGAAAATCCCGCGCTGGGCCTGCGCGGCGTGCGGCTGTCGCTGGCCCGGCCGAAAGTGGCCGACACCCAGCTGCGCGCGATCCTGCGTGCGTCGGCCTACGGCAAGCTGCGCATCCTGATCCCGATGGTCAGCACCCGCGAGGAAATCCTCGCCGTGCGCCGGCGCCTGCACAAGCAGGCCGAGCTGTTGCGCGCCGAGGGCCACGAGGTCGCCGAGCACATCCCGTTCGGCGCGATGATCGAAGTCCCGGCCGCGGCGATCGCGCTGGAGAGCTTCATCGACCTGGTCGACTTCCTCTCGATCGGCACCAACGATCTGGTCCAGTACCTGCTCGCCGCCGACCGCAACAACGAAGCCGTGGGCGAGCTGTATTCGCCGCTGCACCCGGCGGTGGTGCGGCTGCTGGCGCATATCCTGCGCACCGGCCAGGCCTACGACATCCCGGTGGCGGTCTGTGGCGAGATCGCGGGCGACCCGATGATGACGCGCCTGCTGCTCGCGCTGGGCCTGACGGAATTCAGCCTGCACCCGGGCACGCTGCTGGAAGTGCGCCGCGCGGTGCGCGACAGCGACCTGTCCGTGCTGCAGGCGATGGCGCCCAAGCTGCTGCAGGCGCGCGACCGCCGCGGCATCGAACGCTGGATCCAGAAGGCCCGGTAGTGCCGGCCGCTGGCCGGCTCCGCATGAACCTTCGGATCGGTATGCGTGGTTGCCGGCCAGCGGCCGGCACTACCGTCGTTGAATGCGTGCGTCCCACGCGCATCGCCGTCTGTGCCCTACCCGATTGACACACAAGCACGCGATAATGACGCGGTGACCACCGCCCATGCCGCATCCTCTACCGGATAGCGGCCTTTTTCTTTTCCCGCAGGAGCTGTGCATGGCCGAAGCCGTACGCCACGACAAGACGGCACGCCAGCTGCGGCTGTTGTCCGATGCTCTGGACAGCGGGCGACTGGGTCCGGTGCGCCGGCTGGTCAATACCCTGGCGCCGGCGGAGATCGGCAACCTGCTCGAATCGCTGCCCCCGGGCAAGCGCGAAATCGTCTGGGGCCTGGTCGATCCGGAAGACGATGGCGAGGTGCTGGTCCACGTCGGCGAGGAAGTGCGCGAAAGCCTGCTGGCCGACATGGACCCGGACGAGATCATCGCCGCGGTCGAAGACCTGGACATCGATGACCTTGCCGACCTGGTCGAAGACCTGCCGGACACGGTCATCGATGAAGTGCTCAAGTCGATGGACCGCGAGAACCGCGAGCGGCTCGAGCAGGTGCTCTCCTATCCCGAGGACAGCGCCGGCCGCCTGATGAACCCGGACGTGGTGACCGTGCGCGCCGACGTCAACGTCGATGTGGTGCTGCGTTATCTGCGCCTGCGCGGCGAACTGCCGGACCACACCGATCACCTGTTCGTGGTCAGCCGCCGCCATCAGTACCTCGGCCGGCTGTCGCTGGCCGCGCTGGTGACGCACGAGGACAACACCCCGATCAACCGCCTGATCGATGACGAACAGCCGGCGATCGACGTCGGCGAGAGCGCCGAGGAAGTCGCGCGCCAGTTCTCCGATCATGACTGGGTCTCCGCCCCGGTGGTGGACGACAACAACATCCTGCTCGGCCGCATCACCATCGATGACGTGGTCGACATCATCCGGTCGCAGGCCGAGCACCAGGCGCTGGGCGCGGCCGGTCTGGACGAAGAAGAAGATCTGTTCTCGCCGATCAAGCGCGCCGTGCGTGGTCGCGTGGTCTGGCTCGGCATCAACCTGTGCACTGCGTTCCTGGCGGCCAGCGTGATCGGCCAGTTCGAGCTGACCCTGCAGAAGGTGGTCGCCCTCGCCGTGCTGATGCCGATCGTCGCCGGCGTCGGCGGCAATGCGGCCGTGCAGGTGCTGACCCTGATGGTGCGCGGCATCGCGCTGGGCCAGGTCGGCCAGAGCAACGCGCGCATCCTGCTGTGGAAGGAATCGCGGGTCGCGCTGATCAACGGCACCCTGATCGGCACCGTGGTCGGCATCATCGCCTACCTCTGGTTCCACAGCTTCCTGCTCTCGCTGGTGATCACGATGGCGCTGATCATCAACTTCTGCGCGGCCGCCCTGGCCGGCGTCCTGCTGCCGCTGCTGCTCAAGCGCATGAACGTCGACCCGGCCGTGGCCGGCACCGTGGTGGTCACCGCCGTCACCGACGTCATGGGCTTCTTCAGCTTCCTTGGCCTGGCCAGCCTGATCCTGCTGCACTGACCCTGGACTCCCGCATGGCCGTGACCCTCGACAATTACTTCGTCCCCGGATGGCGCGACGCGACCTATACCTGCGCCGCCTGCGAATGGCAGGGCAGCGCGCGGCAGATGCCGATGGAACTGCACGAAGACGAAGCGCAGTTCGACTGCCCGCAGTGCGAGAACCCGATCCTGCTGGTGGTCCACCCCAGCCTGGCCCAGGTGCAGGCCGCCGCCGCCGAGGGCCACCCCGAGGCGATCGAACAGCTGGACATCCTCGCCTCGGTACCGCGCCCGCACTGATGCACTGCAAGATGCCCCGGCGCACCACCGGGCCTAGACTGAAATCGATTTCAATCAAGGCAAGACAATGGCGCGACGCTGGGGTGGATGGCTGCTGTGGGCGGTGGCGATGATGACGGTGGCCGGCTGTGCGAGCAGCCCCGATACGTCGGGGGGCCGGTTTGTCGGCCGTGCGGTCAAGGTCGATGGCCAGACCGCCTACTACCAGGTGTTCGTACCGCGCACGGCAGCCGCCTCGCGCGGCGACCTGCCGGTGGTGCTGTTCCTGCATGGCTCCGGCGAACGGGGGCGCGACGGCCGTCGCCAGACCCAGGCCGGTCTCGGGCCTTACCTGCGCCAGCACGCCACCACCTTTCCCGCGCTGGTCGTGCTGCCACAGACCCCGGACGACCAGGAATGGTCGGGCGAAAACAACCGCATCGCGCTGGCCGCGCTGGATGCCGCCATCGCCGAATTCGGCGCTGATCCGCGGCGGCAGTACCTGACCGGCATGTCGATGGGCGGCTATGGCAGCTGGAACATCGCGCTGGACGCGCCACAGCGCTTCGCCGCGATCGTGCCGGTGTGCGGCGCGGTGCTGCCCCCGCACCAGAGCCGCCCGGACCTGCAGGTGGCGGCCGTGGCCGGCCAGAGCGACCCCTACGCCGCCATTGCCCAGCGCCTGCGCAACGTCCCGATCTGGATGTTCCATGGCGCCCTGGATGACCTGGTGCCACCGGACGACGACCGCAAGCTGCACGCCGCGTTCCAGCAGGCCGGCGCGAAGGACGTGCGTTACACCGAGTATCCCGACGGCAACCATAACGCCTGGGACGCCACGTACGCGGACGCGGCGATGTGGGCGTGGATGCTCGCGCAGCAGCGATGATCGGCTGATGGGACAGCGGTTTCGGTAGTGCCCGCAGTTGGATGAAGCATCGCCGACCTCCGTTGGCACGATGGCAACCGCTGGCCACCGCTGGCAACCGGTGGCCGCAGAGCTTCAAACGCGTGAGTGCCCACGCGGATACTTTTTACAACTAGTTGTATTCCATGGCATGGACGGGGCCAGGACCATGGCCGGCCCGCTGGGCCACGTTGTTCAGCGCATGACTGCCAAGGAATACGTCTTGACCACCCCCCCCTGTCGCCATCCGTGGAGCTTTCCACAGCTCCTCAGCACCTATCGCTTCTGGTCCCTGCTGCTCATGATGATGTTCGTCATGCTCGCAGTCGCTCTTGTCCGCAACGGACACCTGCAGATGCTTATGTACACCTTGGACGCCAGGGACAATGCTGAGCTGTTCTATCAGATGCTCCTGCTTATCAAGTTGGGCGGATTGGCCCTCGCCGCAGGCATGAGCCGATGGATCTCGGCCAGAGGCTTGGCGATCGGGATCTTTGGCTGCGCGCTTGCCTGTCTGCTGACGCTGCTGACCGGGGAAGCCTGGGCGGCACCGCTGCAGTGGGTGAGCTTGGTCTCGTCGGAGTTGCTGCTGTCGATACTGAGCGTCGCCATTCCAGCGCTCATCGCTGCACGCACGCGCAGCATATTCGCCATCAGCAGCGCCTTCGCGGTGCTGTCGCTCATGGAGCTCGTCACGCAATCGGCGCTGATGTCATGGCGGGGTGAGTTTATGGCAGGCGAGGAGATCACGGTCAAGACGATATCCGCGTTCTGCTTGCTGATAGCCGCGGCCTGCATCGTACTGCCGAACCGCACTCTCCTGTTCCGACAGGCACCTCATCGCAGCTTCTCACGCCGGGCACCTCAACAGCGCAACAGCCTGGAAGTCGCCGGCACGGGCGCGTTGTTGTGGGTGGTGTATCCCCTCGCCATCCTCGGCATCACGCTAACCGACGCGCGAGGCGATGCGCCCGGGGTCTGGATTCGCATGGCATCTGTGCTGGCCCTCTACAGCATCTGGTACAGCGCACGCTGGTTCCACCACATCCATGCCGAGGCCGCGACGCTGGTGCCGCTACGTGACCTCTTCACCGCCCGTGCGGCGCTTTGGACCTGCCTTCTGATGCCGCTGAGTGGCCCTCTCCTGCTGTTGTCACTGGGCAGGAATCTGTACCGCGAGATGCACCGCCAACGGTTGAAACCGATCTGCACGGAAACCTGGTTCAGCCTTTTGGCCGTCGTCATGACGCCGCTGGCGATGGGCGTGGCCCAATCGATGATGAACGCGCTGGCGGCCGCTACCCCTGTCGAGCGCATCAGCACACATCCCTTGGTTCATGGCCCCGATCGCGGGGCCTGAGACACCGGGCCCGCATTTTTCCCGGGCGGAATGGTTCCAAGACAGCCAAGTACGCCTCGCCTGTCTTGGTTCTCATGCCAGGTGCATCACCCCAGCAACGTTTCCAGCACCGCCATGCGCACCGCGACGCCGTTGGCGACCTGGCGCAGGACCCACGACTGCGGGCCGTCGGCGACCTCGTCGGTGACTTCCACACCGCGGTTGATCGGGCCCGGGTGCAGCACGGCGGCATCAGTGCCCGCACGCTTCAGGCGCGCGGCATCCAGGCCGTACTGCGCGTGGTACTGCTCCAGCGAGGGCACCAGGCCTTCTTCCATGCGCTCGCGCTGCAGGCGCAGCATCATCAGCGCATCGGCGCCTTCCAGCATGGCGTCGAAATCATCGCCGACGATGCAGCCCTTGAGCGTGTCATCGTCCGGCAGCAGCGACTGCGGGCCGCAGACGCGGATCTCGCCGACGCCCAGCGTGCGCAGGGCATGCAGATCGGTGCGGGCCACGCGCGAGTGCTTCACGTCGCCGACGATGATGACCTTCATCTTCGAGAAATCACTGCCCTTGGCCTGGCGCAGGGTGAGCATGTCCAGCAGGCCCTGGGTCGGGTGCGAGCTGCGGCCGTCGCCGGCGTTGACCAGGGCCGTGCCCTCGCCCGCCGCCGCCGCCAGCGCCGCCACCGCGCCATCATCGGGATGGCGCACCACGAAGCCGCGCACGCCCATCGCTTCCAGGTTCTTCAGCGTGTCGCAGGCGGTCTCGCCCTTGCGGGTGGAGGACGTGGAGGCATCGAAGTTCAGCACGTCCGCGCCCAGCCGCTGCGCGGCGAGCTGGAACGAGCTGCGGGTGCGCGTGGAGGGTTCGAAGAACAGTGTGCAGACCGCCGAGCCGCCGAGCACGTGGCGCTTGTTGCCGACCCGGCCAACGGCCGCATCGCGGATCTGGCCGGCTCGGTCGAGCAGCTGCAGCAGGGTTTCGCGGGGCAGACCTTCCAGGGTCAGCAGGTGACGCAGGCGTCCATCGGAATCGAGTTGCGAGGCGGTCATGGGCAGGGTCTGAGGGTCAGGAAACGGGGGTGGCGTCATCCGGGCTGGAGAGCCAGCGTTCGATGATGACCGCCGCGGCGACGGCGTCCAGCGCAGCGGCATCGCGGCGGCGTTTGCGGCCTTCGGCGCGCTCGACCGCGAACCGGCGTGCCGCCTCGACCGAGCTGGAGCGCTCGTCGACCAGCACCACCGGCAGTTTGAAACGTTCCCGCAGCTGGCGGGCAAAGCCCTGCGCACGCTTGCGGTTGGGCTGGTCCTGGCCGTCCAGGGTCAGCGGATCGCCGACCACCAGGCCGTCCGGCCGCCATTCCTTGATCAGGCGCTCGACTGCGGTCCAGTCCGGTCCGTTGCCGTGCACATCCACCACCGCGATCGCGCGCGCATGGGTGCCGAACGAGCTGCCGATGGCCACGCCGATGCGGCGCGAACCGACGTCGAAACCGAGCACCGTGCCATCCCGGCGGATGGTCGGCGGCGCGGCCGCGGCGGGCGCTGGCGTCACCGGCTCAGACATGGCCGCTGTAATCGGTGAGGCGGAACAGGTCCACGCCGATGCGTGCCGCCGCGCCCTGCCAGCGCTCGTCGAACGGGGTGCTGAAGAGCAGCTCGGCATCGGCCGGCACGGCCAGCCAGCTGTTTTCGGCGAGTTCGGTTTCCAGCTGCCCTTCGCTCCAGCCGGCGCAACCCAGGGTGACCAGCGCATTGCGCGGGCCTTCGCCGCGGGCCATCGCTTCAAGGATGTCGCGCGAGGTGGTGAGGAACACGCCCTCGCCCACGGCCAGGCTGGAATCCCAGCTGCGCGCATCGTCATGGATCACGAAGCCGCGCTCGGGGTGCACCGGACCGCCGTTGAGCACGACCTGATTGCGCAGGGTGTCGCTGGTGGTGGTGATTTCCATCTGGGCCAGCACCTCGCCGAGGGTGTACTCGGAGGGCTGGTTGACCAGCACGCCCATCGCGCCGTTCTCGTCGTGCTGGCAGATCAGCGCCACGGTACGGGCAAAGGTGGGGTCGGTCAGCGACGGCAGCGCGACCAGCAGGTGGTGGGCAAGCGAAGTGGACAGTTCAGACATGGCCCCATTCTAGCCGCTGGCCGTGATGTGCGCTTTCGCGCTGACATAATACAGGCCTGCGCGCGTGCCCCGGCCGGTGCGCCTGATCCGCCATCGCAAGGAGCTGCACGTGTCCGGTTACTGCCTCATCGCCCCCGGCCATCCGGTCCACGGCCACTACCATGACCATGAGTACGGCTTCCCGCAGCGCGAGGAGCGCGAGCTGTTCGAGCGGCTGATCCTGGAGATCAACCAGGCCGGCCTGAGCTGGGAGACCATCCTGAAGAAGCGCGAAGGCTTCCGCGCCGCGTACGACGGCTTCGACGTGGACACGGTGGCCGCCTATGGCGAGCGCGACATCGAGCGCCTGCTCAACGATGCCCGGATCATCCGCAACCGGCTCAAGGTCCATGCGGCCGTCCACAACGCCCAAGTGATCCAGCAGTTGCGGGCCAGCCACGGCAGTTTCGTCGCCTGGCTGGATGCCCACCATCCGCTGGACAAGGCCGGCTGGGTGAAGCTGTTCAAGAAGACCTTCCGCTTCACCGGCGGGGAGATCACCGGCGAGTTCCTGATGAGCCTGGGCTACCTGCCCGGCGCGCACAGCCCGGACTGCCCCGTGTTCAAGCGCATCGACACGCTCAAACCGGCATGGCGCCAGGCGTGAGGCACACCGCACTGCGGGCCGTGCTGCTCGCCGCTCTCACCCTCCCCTCGCTGGCCGGCGCCACCGGCCTGGACAACGTGCTGGCACGCCTGCGCGCGGAAATCGCCGCGATCCCGGCCGACGATCCCGCCCCGATCGACACCGTGCTGGCCCGTTACCGCGATGAGACCGGCATCGACCTGCAGATCCCGGTGGCCGGCGACAGCGATGCGCCGCTGCCCGCGCTGGTGCGCCCGCCCGCCGTCACCCCGGCCGATTGGGACGCGGTGAGCCGCTACCTGCGCGATACCGATGCCCAGCACACCGTGCCAGTGGAGATGGGCGAGTTGTCCCTGTCCCTGCTCGATCTGGATGGCGACGGCCAGCGCGACCTGGTGCAGAGCGCCTACAGCGGCGGCACCGGCCTGTACACGCAGGTGGACATGCTGCGGCGGGATCCGCAGCGCGGCTTCGTCGTGCCGGACAGCCTGGACCCCCAGCGCCCGTGGGCACAGGGCCAGTACGGCCTCAGCGGGCGCGGCAGCGACCAGGGCCTGTACTGGCTGCGCATCGACGGGGTCAGCTACATCGCCTACCGCGACGGCGACTATTACGGCGACACCCTGCTGCTGAACCGGCCGCTGTCGGCCGACCGGCGCGAGCGCAGCCCCACGCTGCAGTTGAAGGTGCGCTACGGCCGCGAGCATCGGCTGGCCGATCCGGTCATGCATGTCGACGGCGATCCGCTGGATGCCCGGGCCACGGCGATCGCCACCGACCGCCGCCTGCTCAGGCACATCGAGCGGCTGCTGGGCGCGCTGACCATCGACGGCGACGGCGTCGCGCATTTCGGGGATGAGCAGGGACGCTGCCCGGTTCCGGCCGGCACCGACCCCGGTGAAGCAGAGATCTGGCCGTGGCGGGGCGCGGGCAGCTACACCTTCGACACCGCTGCGGACACCGTGATCCGCTCGGGGCGCCAGTGCTACAGCGCGACCCTCATCGCCCTGCGCAGCAGCTATGCCGGCGACCATGCGCTGTGCTGCCAGCTGTGGTTGTACCGCGGCCCCGGCGAGCAGGTGGCCACGCTGGACCTGCGCAGCCGCCGCTGGGTCTCCGGCGTGACCCTCGTGCCGGTGCCGCCGCAGGGAGAATGACCGGGCGTCAGACGCCCATGTAGCGGCCCGGGCGGTGGTTGAACATCAGCACCAGGCTGAGCACCACCGCGCCGATCGCCGAGTACATCACCTTGGACGGGGACAGCACCGAGAACGCCAGGCACATCAGCAGCGTGTCGAAGGACATCTGCACCTTGCCGGCGCTCCAGCCGCGGGTGCGCTGCAGGTAGACCGCCAGGATGCCGATGCCGCCGAGGCTGGCCCGGTGGCGGATATAGAACAGGATGCCCAGGCCGGCCAGCGCACCACCGACGATCGCCGAGTACAGCGAGCTCATGTGGGCGAAATCGGCCCAGCGCGGCAGCAGGTCGGTCAGCACGCCGCAGGCGGTCACCGCGGCGAAGGTCTTCAGGGTGAACTCCCAGCCCATGCGCCGCACGGCCACCCAGTAGAACGGCAGGTTGACCAGCACAAATACCAGGCCGAAGTTCCAGCCGAAGGCGTAGTGGGCCAGAAACGCCAGCCCGGCCATGCCACCGATCATCAGCCCGCCCTTGGCGAAGATCGCCAGGCCGAGCGAGGCGACCAGGGTCGCCAGGATCATGCCCTGCACGTCCTCGGCCACGGAATGGCGCAGGGCTTTCTCGTCGGCCACGGTGCCGGCGCTGTCCGGTGGCGGGGTCAGCGGACCTGCGGTGACCAGGTGGCCGTCAGCGTCGTCGCACGGCGCGGGGCCATGGGAATCAAGGGACATGGGGGTGGGGGGTGTGACGTGGGGAGCGGTATTAGACACGATCGGCGTGACAGATGCTGGTGAAATCGATTCAGCCGGCCCAGGGACCCGAAATCGACATCCGCCGTTCATCCCGGCTGAACACCCTCCAGCTGCAGCATGCACGGGTACCCCCGCTGTGCCCCTCCCTCCCTCAGGAGTTCCGTGCCATGCCCTACGTCACCACCGCCGACAACACCGAGATCTTCTACAAGGACTGGGGCAAGGGTCAGCCCCTCGTGTTCCATCACGGCTGGCCGCTCAGCGCCGATGACTGGGATACCCAGCTGCAGTTCTTCCTGCTGCAGGGCTACCGCGTGATCGCCCACGACCGCCGCGGCCATGGCCGCTCATCGCAGACCAGTGGTGGGCATGACATGGACACCTACGCCGCCGACGTCAATGCGTTGGCCGACCACCTGGACCTGCGCGATGCGATCCACATCGGGCATTCCACCGGGGGCGGCGAAGTCGCGCACTACGTGGCGCAGGCCAAACCCGGTCGCGTGGCCAAGGCCGTGCTGATCGGGGCGGTGCCGCCGATCATGGTCAAGAGTGACGCCAACCCGGGCGGCACGCCGAAGGAGGTCTTCGATGGCTTCCGGCAGGCACTGTTGGCCGGCCGTGCCGCGTTCTACCGCGAGGTGCCGATTCCGTTCTACGGCTTCAACCGCGAGGGCACGCCCCCGCAGCAGGGCATCGTCGACAACTGGTGGCGGCAGGGCATGATGGGCGCGATCAACGCGCACTACGACTGCATCCAGGCCTTCTCGGAAACCGACTTCACCGAAGACCTGAAAAAGATCGACGTCCCGGTGCTGGTGATGCACGGCGACGACGACCAGATCGTGCCGATCGCCGATTCGGCGGAGCTGGCGATCACACTGCTCAGGCACGGCACGCTGAAGGTCTACAAAGGCTATCCGCATGGGATGTGTACGACGCATGCGGACGTGATCAACGCGGACCTGTTGGCGTTCATCCGCGGGTGAGGCGTGTGCCGAACAACGGTCGGCACCTACCGGGGATGCGTGGCACCGGTAGCGCACGACCGTTGGTCGTGCGCCCCACCGCTCGCTCAGCGGACCTCCGAAATCTCCACCCCATCCAGCCCCTGCGACAGCGTGCGCGCATCGCCGCCCTGGGAGAGCTTGATCCGCAGGCGTACTTCGTTCTGCGAATCGGCGTAGCGCAGCGCGTCTTCGTAGCTGATCTCGCCCGCCTGGTACAGCTCGAACAGGCTCTGGTCGAAGGTGCGCATGCCCAGCTGCACCGACTCCTTCATCACTTCCTTGAGCTTGTGGATTTCGCCGTCGCGGATGTAATCCTGCACCAGCGGCGTGCCCAGCATGATCTCCATCGCGACCTTGCGCGACTTGCCATCCGGCGAAGGAATCAGCTGCTGCGCGACCACGCCCTTGAGGTTCAGCGACAGATCCATCAGCAGCTGGTTGCGGCGGTCTTCCGGGAAGAAGTTGATGATGCGGTCCATCGCCTGGTTGGCGTTGTTGGCGTGCAGCGTGCACAGCACCAGGTGGCCGGTTTCGGCGAAGGCGATGGCGTGGTCCATGCCCTCGCGGGTACGTACTTCGCCGATCATGATCACGTCCGGCGCCTGGCGCAGCGTGTTCTTCAGCGCGGCTTCCCAGCTGTCGGTATCGATGCCGACTTCACGCTGGGTGATGATGCAGCCCTCGTGCTTGTGCACGAATTCGATCGGGTCTTCGATGGTGATGATGTGGCCGGTCGAGTTGTGGTTGCGGTAGCCGATCATCGCCGCCAGCGAGGTGGACTTGCCGGTACCGGTGGCGCCCACGAACAGGATGATGCCGCGCTTGGTCATCGCCAGCGTCTTGATGATCGGCGGCAGGTTGAGCTCTTCCACGGTGGGAATGCGCGTCTCGATCCGGCGCAGCACCATGCCGACCTGGTTGCGCTGGTAGAAGCAGCTCACGCGGAAGCGGCCGACACCGGACAGGCCGATGGCGAAGTTGCATTCGTGGGTCTTCTCGAACTCTTCGCGCTGCGCCGGCGTCATCACGTTCAGCACCAGGTCGCGGCTCTGCTGCGGCGTCAACGGGGTCTGGGTGATCGGCGAGATCTTGCCGTTGACCTTGATCGCCGGCGGCATGCCCGCGGTGATGAACAGGTCAGACGCCTTCTGATGCGCCATCAGCTTGAGGAACGAGGTGAAGTCGATGGTGGTGGTGCTCATCGCGGTGTACTCCGAAGGTTTTCAGGAGCCGGCCAGCGGCCGGCACTACCACTATTCGAAAATCCGCTTGTCCTTGGCGTACTCGCGCGCCTGGTTGCGGGTGATCAGGCTGCGCTTGACCAGATCCTGCAGGTGCTGGTCCAGGGTCATCATGCCCATCTGCTGGCCGGTCTGGATCGCCGAGTACATCTGCGCGACCTTGTCTTCGCGGATCAGGTTGCGGATGGCCGGGGTGCCGACCATGATTTCCCAGGCCGCGGTACGCCCGCCACCGACCTTCTTCAGCAGTGCCTGCGAGATCACCGCGCGCAGCGACTCGGACAGCATCGAGCGCACCATCGGCTTTTCGCCGGCGGGGAACACGTCGATGATGCGGTCGATGGTCTTGGCGGCCGAGCTGGTGTGCAGCGTACCGAACACCAGATGGCCGGTTTCCGCAGCGGTCAGCGCCAGGCGGATCGTTTCCAGATCGCGCAGTTCGCCGACCAGGATGATGTCCGGGTCTTCACGCAGGGCCGAGCGCAGCGCTTCGTTGAAGCCGTGCGTATCGCGATGCACTTCGCGCTGGTTGATCAGGCACTTCTGCGAGGTGTGCACGAATTCGATCGGATCCTCGACGGTGAGGATGTGGCCGTATTCGTTCTTGTTGATGTGGTCGATCATCGCCGCCAGCGTGGTCGACTTGCCCGAACCGGTCGGGCCGGTCACCAGGATCAGGCCCTGCGGCTGGTCGATCAGCTCGCGGAAGATCGGCGGCACGGCCAGGTCTTCCAGCGTGAGCACCTCGGACGGAATGGTACGGAACACCGCACCCGCGCCGCGGTTCTGGTTGAAGGCGTTGACACGAAAGCGCGCCAGCGAGGGAATCTCGAACGAGAAATCGACCTCGAGGAACTCTTCGTAATCGCGACGCTGCTTGTCCGACATGATGTCGTACACCAGCGCGTGGACCTGCTTGTGGTCCAGGGCCGGAATGTTGATGCGGCGGACATCGCCGTCGACGCGGATCATCGGCGGCAGGCCGGCCGACAGATGAAGATCCGACGCTTTGTTCTTTACAGAAAACGCCAATAGTTCGGCGATATCCATGCGCTGCTACTCCCCATGACTGCTGCGACTGGAAGGTTCTTTCCCCGGGCGGCAGTATAGAGCGAGATGTGCACAATACGCTCCAGCCCCTGATCCACCGGACCCGCCGTGACCGCCCAGACCCTGCCTGCCATCCTGACGAACCTGCACAACGCGGCGGTGGCCGCCGGGCGGCCAGATCCCGTCCTGCTGGCGGTCTCCAAGACCCAGCCGGCCGAGGCCGTGCAGGCCCTGGCCGCGCAGGGCCAGCGGGCCTTCGGCGAGAACTACGTGCAGGAAGCGGTGGCCAAGATCGAGGCATTGGCGACACTGGGCCTGGAATGGCACCTGATCGGCCACCTGCAGTCCAACAAGGCCGAGCTGGCCGCCCGCCATTTCGACTGGGTGCAGAGCGTGGACCGGCCCAAGCTGGTCACCGCGCTGGCCGCGCACCGCCCGCCCGGCCAGCCGCCGCTGAACGTGCTGATCCAGGTCAACATCGATGACGAGGACAGCAAGCACGGCTGCGCCCCACAGGACATCCAGACCCTCGCCGCTGCCATTGCCGCCGCACCGCAGCTGCGCCTGCGCGGGCTGATGGCGATCCCGGCGCCCTGGCCGGAGGCGGACCGCCGGCAGGCGGCCTTCACCAACATGGCCGCGTTGTTCGCCACGCTGGCCGCAGCGCATCCACAGGTGGATACGCTGTCGATGGGGATGAGCAGCGACTACCCTGAAGCCATCGCCCATGGCGCCACGATGGTCCGCATCGGCACCGCGCTGTTCGGCGCCCGCCCGCGACCCGCCTGAGCGCCCCGCCCGTTCCAAGGAGAGTTCATGAGCACGTCCCCCATCACCTTCATCGGCGGCGGCAACATGGCCCGCAGCCTGATCGCCGGCCTGGTCCGCCAGGGCGTGGCCCCGGCCAGCATCCACGTCGCCGAGCCGGTGACCGGACTGCGCGAGCAGCTGACCGCCGAGTTCGGCATCAGGACCTACGCCAGCGCGAGCGAGGCCGCCGCGCAGGGCACGGTCTGGGTGCTGGCGGTGAAGCCCCAGGTGCTGCGCGATGTCTGCGCGTCGCTGACCGATATCGCGCACGGCAGGCAGCCGCTGGTGGTCTCCATCGCCGCCGGCATCACCAGCAGCCAGCTGGACCGTTGGCTGGGCGGCGGCCAGGCCGTGGTCCGTGCGATGCCCAACACGCCGGCCCTGCTCGGCGCCGGCGTCACCGGGCTGTTCGCCACCGCCGCGGTGAGCGACGCGCAGCGCGCGCAGGCCGACACCGTGCTGGCCAGCGCCGGGCGCACCGTGTGGATCGACGAGGAAGCGCGCATGGATGCGGTCACCGCCGTCTCGGGCAGTGGCCCGGCCTACGTGTTCCTGCTGGCCGAAGCGATGGAAGCCGCCGGCATCGCCCAAGGCCTGCCCGCCGACGCGGCCCGCACGCTGGTCGTGCAGACCCTGCTCGGTGCCTCGCGCATGCTGGATGAATCCGGCGAAGCCCCGGCCGAGCTGCGCCGCCGCGTGACCTCGCCGAACGGCACCACCCAGGCCGCGATCGAGCGTTTCCAGGCCGACGGCTTTGAAGCCATGGTCGCGCGGGCGATCGACGCGGCGACGACGCGCGGGCAGGCATTGTCGGCGGCGAATGATTGACGACCAGACGCAGCCACGCATGGCGTGGCGCTACCTTGGCCGTACCCTGACCGCGTAGAGCCACCCCATGGGTGGCTGACCCGCGATGCGGGAACGAGACGCAGCCACGCATGGCGTGGCACTACCCTCTATGTTTACGGAGACATGCACATGAAGATCCTGCTTGTCGGTGCCAGCGGCACCCTGGGCCAGGCGGTCGCCAACACACTCGGCGTCCACCACGAACTGATCCGCGCCGGTCGCCACGGCGGCGACGTGCAGGTCGATCTGACCGACGACGCAAGCGTGGACGCGCTGTTCGCGAAGGTAGGCAAGGTCGATGCGGTGATCGCGACCACCGGCCAGGTGCACTTCGGTCCGCTGGCGCAGATGCGGCCGGCCGACTTCAACCTGGGGCTGCAGGACAAGCTGCTCGGTCAGGTGCGGTTGAGCCTGGCCGCCCAGCATCACCTGAACACCGGCGGCTCGATCACCCTGACCAGCGGCATCATCAGTGCCCAGCCGATCCGCGATGGTGCCAACGCCACAGCCGCCAACGCCGCGCTGGAAGGATTCGTGCGTGCCGCCGCCTGCGAACTGCTGCCGCGCGGGCTGCGCATCAATGTAGTCAGCCCGAACGTGCTGGCCGAGTCGATGGACGACTACGGCGCGTATTTCCCGGGCTTTGAACCGGTGACGGCACAGCGCGCGTCGCTGGCGTACCAGCGCAGCGTGGAAGGGATACAGAGCGGCCAGGTGTTCACCGTCTGGTGAGGGCGGTGCCGGCCAGCGGCCGGCACTACCTCCCACATGCCGGGTACCTCGATGTCCCTGCCACAGCGGGACCGGT
>NZ_JBDJKZ010000019.1:0-87567 GCF_039673115.1 Stenotrophomonas sp. TWI1183 | reverse complement strand
GCTCCAGGCGATGCGTGATGTTCGGGAGCCGGCCAGCGGCCGGCACTACCGGGGCAAGGTCAGCCGGCCAGCGGCCGGCACTACCGATCAGGGCGCGGACAGGCGCCCTGTTTCAGCTGTCGAGTTCGAGCACCATGCGCACCAGGCCCGGCGTACCGTTCGGGTGCGGGATCGGCTGGAAGCCCAGCGAGGCGGCCAGCTGCTTCATCGGCTCGTTCTCTTCGGCGACATCGCCGTACAGGCGATCCAGGTACTTGCCACGGGCCCACTTGACCAGCTTGCGCATCAGCTGTCGGCCCAGGCCCTGGCCGACCAGGAAGCGGCTGACCAGGATCGCGTACTCGGCTTCGCGGGTGCCGGGGATGATGGAGGCGCGCGCCACCGCGCCCACCACGGCTTCACCGGCGGGCAGGGATTCGGCCGCGACCAGGGTGATTTCGCTCTTGGGATTGGGGTGGGTCAGGCGCTGCGTCGTTTCCGGCGACAGCTCGGTCACCGACTGCAGGAAACGGTCGCGGATCTCTTCGGGACCGAACAGACTGAAGGCAGCATGCAGCGGCGGGCCGTCTTCCGGCCGGATCGGGCGGATCAGCAGCTCGTGGCCACTGGGTGCCTTGAAAATCTCGTGCCAGGGCGGCATGCGGTTACGGGTAGCCATACCGGTGATTCCTTGGTGGTCTCAGGATTCTCGCATCCCGGGGGCAGCGTTCCGTGAACGGATCACTCACGCCGATCCGGCCGGGAGGAGCCGGCCAGGCCGGGGTTCCGGTCTGGCCTGGAGGGGTCATTCGGCCTGCTTGAGCCACTGCAGGCGGGTCGAGGCACCGGCCTCGCCCAGGTACTGCTTGAGCGCCGGCATCGCCGGGGCCAGGACCTGGTCGAACTGCCACGGCGGGTTGAGCAGCAGCATGCCGCTGCCGTTGAGCCGCAGCGGGGAGTCGTCCGGACGGATCAGCAACTCGGCGGTCAGCACCGATTTCACCGGCAGAGCGCAGGCCTTGCGCAGGAAATGCAGGATGGTCCGGCGCTGCTTGATCGGGAACCAGATCGCAAAGCTCGCCTGCGGCCAGCGGCCCAGGATCTCGGTCACCGAGGCGATGATGGCCTGGTACTCGGCGTCCTGGCCCTCGTAGGGCGGGTCGATCAGGACCAGTCCGCGGCCGATCTTCACGCCGTTGGCCTTGGGCGGCAGCAGCTTCCGGTTCTGGGCGTAGCCGTCGGCCTGGTACACCGCGACGCGGCTGTCATGGGCGAACAGCGCCTTCAGCGCGGCGGCTTCTGCATCCTGGACCTCGCAGACCGCCATGCGGTCCTGCTCGCGCAGGGTCTGGGCGGTCAGCAACGGCGAGCCGGGGTAGCTGATCATCGCCCCGACCGGATTGTCGGCCTGGACTGCCTTGAGATAGCGCTCGACCACCGCCGGCAGCTGCGGCTGGGCCATCAGGCGCATCACGCCGTCCTCGGCTTCCAGCGTCTTGCGGCTTTCCTCGCTGGCCAGCAGGTAGCGGCCAGCGCCGCCGTGGGTGTCCAGCACGAAGAACGGGCTGTCCTTGCGCTTGAAGGTGTCGAGCAGGGCAAGCTGCACGATGTGCTTGAGCACATCGGCATGGTTGCCGGCATGGAAGGCGTGGCGGTAATTCATCGGGGCAGTGTACGGGGCGGCGGGCCCAGCGGCTATGCTGCGCGCATGAACCACCCCCTGCACAACGTCCTGGTGGTCGAGGACGAAACCGCCATCGCCGACACCGTTCTGTATGCGCTGCGCAGCGAAGGCTACGGTGCCCACCACAGCCTGCTCGGCGGGGAGGCGCTGGTCCGGCTGCGCCAGCAGGCGTTCGACGTGGTGGTGCTGGACGTCGGCCTGCCGGACATGAGCGGCTTCGAGGTCTGCCGCACGCTGCGCACCTTCAGCGAGGTGCCGGTGATCTTCCTGACCGCCCGTAATGACGAGTTCGACCGCGTGCTCGGGCTGGAACTGGGCGCGGACGATTACATGGCCAAACCCTTTTCGCCGCGCGAGCTGGTGGCGCGGGTCCGTGCGCGCCTGCGCCGGTCGGCGGCGCCCGCGGAGACCTCGGGCTGGCAGCAGCACGGCCGTTTCTCGATCGACCGCGAGGGCAGCCGGATCCGCTTCGGCGACCAGCCGCTGGACCTGACCCGTTACGAGTACGCGCTGATGGCGGCCCTGCTGCAGCGCCCCGGCGCGATCCTCAGCCGCGCCCAGCTGATGGACCGCGGGTGGGACAGTGACGCCGACAGCGCCGACCGCACGGTGGATACGCACGTCAAAACGCTGCGCGCCAAGCTGCGTGCCGCTGGGGCCGCGACCGACCCGATCCGCACCCACCGTGGCCTGGGCTACGCACTGGAGGTGTAGGCATGCGGCTGGGCCTGAAACTGTTCCTGGGCTTCTTCCTGATCGTGGGCATCGCCGCGTTCTTCGTGATGCGCATCTTCGTCAACGAAGTGAAGCCGGGCGTGCGCCAGGCGATGGAGTCGACGCTGGTCGATGCGGCCAACGTGCTGGCGGAAATGGCCGCGGCCGATCTCAAGGCCGGGCAGATCCGCCAGGGCCGCTTCGTCGCCGACCTGGCCCGGGCGCAGCGGCGCGACCCCAAGGCGATGGTATGGCGGTTCCCCAAACGCACGCTGGATTATCAGGTCACCATCACCGATGCCAAGGGCATCGTGGTGTACGACTCGACCGGGCGCGATGTCGGCCGCGACAACTCGCGCTGGAATGACGTCTACCGCACACTGCGTGGCGAATACGGCGCGCGTTCCAGCCCGGAAACCCCGGGCGACGATACCCACTCGGTGATGCACGTGGCCGCGCCGATCTTCGATCCGGCCGATGGGCGCCGCTTGATCGGCGTGCTCAGCCTGGCCCAGCCCAACCGCAGCATCGATCCGTTCATCGCGGCCAGCCAGCGCGCCATCATGAAACGTGGCGCGTGGTTGATCGGCCTGTCGGCACTGATCGGCCTGCTGATGACTGCGTGGCTGATGCACGGCGTGAGCCGGCTCAACCGCTATGCCAAGGCGGTCAGCGCCGGTGAGCCGGTGCCGCCACCGAAGCCGCGCCGCGATGAGATCGGCGATCTGGGCCAGGCGCTGGAAACCATGCGCCGCAAGCTGGAAGGCAAGGCCTACGTCGAGCAGTACGTGCAGTCGCTGACGCATGAAATGAAGAGCCCGCTGGCCGCGATCCGCGGCGCGGCGGAACTGCTGCAGGAGCCGTTGCCGGATGCCGACCGCGCGCACTTCGCACGCAGCATCGAAGGCCAGGCGCAGCGCCTGACCGAAACCATCGACAAACTGCTGGCGCTGGCCGAGGTGGAGCAGTACGGCTGGCTGCAGAAGCATGAGCGGCTCGCGCTGGCACCGTTGCTGCAGGCCGCGGCCGACGCGGTGGCGGTCCGCGCGCAGGCGGCAGGGGTGGTAATCGCGATCGACGTGCGGGCCGACAGCGTGCAGGGCGATGGCTACCTGTTGCGCCAGGCCCTCAACAACCTGCTGGAAAATGCCGTGGCTTTCTCGCCGGCCGGCAGCGCCATCACCTTGGGTGCGGGTGTGGAAGGCGAGGGCATCGCACTGACCGTGGCCGATCGCGGCAGCGGCGTGCCGGAGTACGCGCTCGACCGTGTGTTCGAACGCTTCTATTCGCTGGCGCGCCCCGGCACCGGCCAGCGCAGCTCCGGCCTCGGCCTGTCCTTCGTGCAGGAAGTGGCGCGCCTGCACGGCGGCCGCGTGAGCCTGCGCAACCGCGATGACGGCGGCGCGCAGGCGGTGTTGTGGCTGCCGTCGCGGCTGCCCGCGCTCCCGCCGCGGCGCTGACCGCAGCGCCACACTTCACACAGACTTCAAACCCGGCACAAACCCCGCACACCGGCGCGCGGGAAGCTGGCCCCCTCCCAACCGAGGACGGGTCATGAAATCCCTGAAGATGCTGTTGCGGTTCGCCATCGTGGGCGGGCTGATCCTGTTGCTGCTGATTCCGCTGAGCCTGATCAAGGGCGTGATCCGCGAACGCGAGGCGTACCGAGACGAGGCATACCAGCGCGTGGCGCAGAGCCGCGCCGGCGCGCAGATCCTGACCGGCCCGATCCGCGTGGTGCCGTGGACCGAGACCCGCGAGGTGGAGGTAGTGGATGCGGCCGGCACCAAGAAGAAGGAAAAGCAGGTCGAGCAGGGCCAGTGGCTGCAGATGCCGGCCACGCTGAAGGTGGACGGCGTGATGCAGCCGGACGAGCGCCGCGTCGGCTTGTTCCGCGTGCCGGTCTACAGCTGGAAGGCCACGGTCACCGCCGAGTTCGCCGATGACGATTACCCGGTGAAGGCGGGCCGCGTCTACGGCGCCCCGTTCCTGACCGTGGGCATCGCCGACGTGCGCGGCCTGGTGGGTTCGCCGAACCTGCGGGTGGATGGCAATGCCCTGAACCTGCTGCCCGATGCCGGCGGCGTCAGTGGCATCGGCACCGGCCTGCATGTCGGCCTGCCGGGCCTGGAGGATGCACGCGGCGGGCTGCTCAAGGGCAGCAAGGTCGAACTGGAGCTGGTGCTGGATGGCACCCGGTCGCTGTCGGTGGTGCCGGTCGGCGACGACAGCCGCATCGCGCTGCGCTCGCCGTGGCCGCATCCGCTGTTCGGTGGCAGTTTCCTGCCCAACGAGCGCAAGGTCGACGCGCAGGGTTTCGACGCGCAGTGGGCGGTGTCTTCGCTGGCCTCGCGTGCCCAGCATCAGCTGCGCAACCGCCCGGACATCGACGCCGAAGCCGTCAGCGTGGAGCTGGTCAACCCGGTCGATGTGTATACCCAGGCCGACCGCGCCAGCAAGTACGGCATCCTTTTCATCCTGCTCACCTTCGTCGGCTTCATCCTGTTCGAGCTGATCAAGCAGCTGCGTATCCACCCGCTGCAGTACCTGATGGTCGGCCTGGCACTGGCGATCTTCTTCCTGCTGCTGCTCAGCCTCTCCGAGCACATCGCCTTCTGGCAGGCCTATGCGCTCTCGGCACTGGCGTGCATCGGCATCCAGACCGTGTACCTGGCCGGGGTGCTGAAAAGCTGGAAACGCGGGCTGGGCTTCGCGCTGATGCTCAGCGCACTGTATGGCGCGCTGTACGGACTGCTGATCTCGGAGAACAACGCCTTGCTGATGGGCTCGCTGCTGCTGTTCGGCGTGCTGGCCGCGGTGATGTGGGTGACCCGCCGGGTCGACTGGTACGAACTCGGCGCGAGCCTGAAGTAAGGACCGACCATGAGCTGGCGCCGTTGTCTTCAGGAACGTATGCGCCGGGCGCTCCCCGCCCGGCTGGAGGTAGCCTCGCTGCTGGACGGCGAGGCGCCGGGATGGCCGTCCCCGCTGATGGCATTGCCGGGCGCGCAGGGGGCACCGGGCCTGGTCCGCTTCGGGCTGGCCCCGGTCACCTGCGAGGCGATCGCAGCGCAGGGACTGCGCTTTCTGGAACAGGCACGGCAGGCGCGCGGGCGCCTGCCGCTGCCGCAGTGGTGTGGCGAGTATCGGCCATGGCGCAAAGGTGCCCAGGCCCTGCGCGAGATCGGCATCCGCGGCTTGCCCGGCGACTGGCCGGTGCATGCGCCGGTCTACGCCAGCGCCTCCCTGGACCGCAGTCGCTGGTTGCTGGTGCTGCCGACCCGCGGCCAGCTCTGGTACGGCTGGATGGATGGACCATGACTCTTGGCCCGGGGGTACCGGGCCAGCGCTCGATAGACTCGGGGATTGTTCGTGGTCTGGCCGAGAGGCGGGGGTAATCGTGTTCAAGTGGGGCATGTTGAGCGTGGCATTGGCATTGAGCGGCGTCGCCGATGCACAGACGAAGGAGACGGTGGACCTGGACATGGTCAGCCGCATCCGTCAGGAAGCCTTCCACCGATCACAGGTGATGGCGACCTTCAGCCACCTGACCGAGCAGATCGGCCCGCGCCTGACCAATTCCCCCGCGATGGGCGAGGCCAACACCTGGACCCGCAGCAAGTTCAACGAGTGGGGTCTGGTCAATGTGCACGACGAGGCGTTCGACGCGTTCGGCCGCGGCTGGGAATTCAGCAACGCCAGCGTGGAACTGCTGAGCCCGCGCGTGGCGCCGCTGTATGCGCTGCCGAAGGCCTGGACGCCCGGCACCAACGGTGCGGTCGAAGGCGAGGTGATCAAGGTCGAGATCAAGAAGCTGGCCGACCTGGATCAGTACAAGGGCAAGCTGGCCGGCAAGATCCTGCTGCTCAACGATGCGCGCGACTACGAGCGGGCCACCAAGTCCGATTCGCACCGCCACGATGACGCCGGCCTGGCCGAGCTGCAGGTGTTCGCGGTGCCCAAGGATGTCGCCGATGCCAAGGCCGACCGGGCCAAGAAGGCCAAGGAATACCTGGAAAAGCAGGCGCTGACCCGCGCCACCAACGCCTTCTTCGCCGAGCAGGGTGTGCTGGCCACGATCAGCATCAGCGGTTGGGACAACGGCATCATCCGCGTCGGCGGCGGTGGCTCGCGCAAGGCCGGTGAACCGGTCGGCGTGCCCGAACTGGCGATGATGGCCGAGCACTACAACCAGCTGGTGCGGGCGGTCGACCAGAAGCAGGCGGTCAAGCTGCGCGTGAATGTCGAGGCGCGCTTCACCGATGCGCAGGACCAGCCGGGTTACAACACGCTGGCCGAGATCCGCGGCAGCAGCAAGGCCGACGAGATCGTGATGCTGGGGGCGCACATGGATTCCTGGCACACCGGCACCGGTGCGGCCGACAACGCCGCCGGCGTGGCGGTGATGATGGAAGCCATGCGCATCCTCAAGGCGGTGGGTGCCAAGCCCAAGCGCACCATCCGCGTGGCGCTGTGGAGCGGCGAGGAGCAGGGCCTGGTCGGCTCGCAGGACTACGTGTCCAAGCACTTCGCGCGCTACCCGGAGCCGACCGACCCGGCGCAGCTCACGCTGCCGGCCTCGATGCGTGAGCCGACCGGCGCCCTGCAGCGCCAGCGCGATTACGACAGATTCTCGGCGTACTTCAACATGGACAACGGCTCGGGCCGCTTCCGCGGCATCTATGCGCAGGAGAACCTGGCCGCGGTGCCGATCTTCGAGGCATGGCTGGCCCCGTTCCATGATGTCGGCGCGACCACCGTGGCGACCCGCAACACCGGCAGCACCGACCATATCGCGTTCGATCGCGTCGGCCTGCCCGGGTTCCAGTTCATCCAGGATCGCCTGGATTACTTCACCAACGTCCACCACAGCAACCTGGACACCTGGGACCACGCCGAGCCGGAAGACCTGAAGCAGGCCGCCGCCATCGTCGCCTCGTTCGTGTACAACGCGGCCATGCGCGATGAAAAGCTGCCGCGCAAGCCGTTGCTGGCGCCCTGACGGAAGGGCTACCGGGCCGGCGACGGCCCGGTGCGGGGCGCCGGATCCAGCGAGAAGGCGAGGCGGTAGCCCGTGGGCCTGCCTTCCGCGGACAGAATGCTGCGCACCATCGCTTCGTTGACCGGCAACTGACGGCCCGCGGCATCACGGGGCGCCCCAAACAGCACGGACGGATTTTCCAGCGGACCGGTGATCTCGCCCAGACAATGGGAGATGCCGCATTGCAGGCGGCTCAGCCGCGGCGCGTCCGGGCCGGTGCCCAGCCGTTGCTGCAACGCGTGCTGATAGCTGCTGCGAACGTCGTGAGCATCGCCATCGGTGGCGTAGGCGTGATCGAGGGCCGCCATCGCCTGGTCGAAGGCGGCGCTGTCACGGAGCAGTTGCCGCAGTTCATCCGACGCCAGGCCATCGCCCAGGCCGAGCGCCCGTTCGGTGTCGCCGGCTGCCGTCGAGGCGTGGACGGCGGGCGTCTGCATGCCAGCGCGCGTGCCCGAGGAGGACGTGTCGGGCGGCAGCGTGGACGCGCTGGCCCCCACGTCTGCCGGTACCGTTTGCTGGGCTGGCGCGTTCGTGGCCACTGAAGCAGCCGCCGCGCCGTCGCTGCCCGGTGCAGAGCACGCGCCCAGTGCGGCGAGCAGGATCAGGGCGGTGACGGCGCGGGTGGCGGTGTGGTGCCGTGAAGGCGGCTCAAAGCGGGAGGCTGTCATGGGGATGGCTGAAAAGCGGGCAATCCCGCAATCAGACCATGTCTGCGCCCAGCAGACAGTAGGGATTCTCCGATTTAGGCAGGGTCCGGCCCGGACAGGTAAAATTGCCGGGATTCCGTTTCCCGCCCTGAGCCCTCCATGACCTGCCGCACCCGTTTTGCCCCCAGTCCCACCGGCTACCTGCACATCGGTGGCGCCCGCACGGCGCTGTATTGCTGGCTGGAGGCCCGCCACCGCGGCGGCGAGTTCGTGCTGCGCATCGAAGATACCGACCGCGAGCGCAGCACCCAGGGCGCGATCGACGCGATCCTGGAGGCGATGGAGTGGCTGGGCCTGGGCTATGACGAAGGCCCGATCTACCAGACCCAGCGCGTGGCCCGTTACCTGGAAGTGGCCGAGCAGCTGGTCGCGCAGGGCAAGGCGTACTACGCCTACGAGACCAGGGAAGAACTGGACGCGATGCGCGAGGCCGCCATGGCCAAGCAGGAAAAGCCGCGTTACAACGGCGCTGCGCGTGACTTGGGCCTGCCGTACAAGGACGACCCGAACCGCGTGATCCGCTTCAAGAATCCGCTGGAAGGCACGGTGGTGTTCGATGACCTGATCAAGGGGCGCATCGAGATCGCCAACAGCGAGCTGGACGACATGGTGATCTTCCGTCCGGACGGCTTCCCCACCTATAACTTCGCGGTGGTGGTGGACGATTGGGACATGCGCATCAGCGAGGTCATCCGCGGCGACGACCACATCAACAACACCCCGCGCCAGATCAATCTGTATGAAGGCATCGGTGCGCCGGTGCCGAAGTTCGGCCATATGCCGATGATCCTGGACGAGCAGGGCGCCAAGCTGTCCAAGCGCACCGGTGCGGCCGACGTGATGCAGTACAAGGACGCCGGTTATCTGCCCGACGCGCTGCTGAGCTATCTGGCCCGTCTGGGCTGGTCGCATGGTGACCAGGAGCTGTTCAGCCGCCAGGAGCTGATCGATCTGTTCGATGTGACCCACTGCAATTCCAAGGCCGCGCGCCTGGACATGGCCAAGCTGGGCTGGGTCAACCAGCACTTCCTGAAGACCGAGCAGCCGGCCGACATCGCCCCGCACCTGGTCTACCAGCTGAACAAACTGGGCCTGGATCTGAACGCCGGTCCGGCGCCGGCGGACGTGGTGGTGGCGCTGCGCGACCGTGTGCAGACGCTGAAGGAAATGGCCGAGAAGGCGGTGGTCTGGTACCAGCCGCTGACCGAGTACGACGAGGCTGCCGTGGCCAAGCACTTCAAGCCGGGCGCGGAACTGGCGCTGGGCAAGGCGCGCGAGCTGCTGGCGGCGGCCGGGGAGTGGACGGTGGAGAGCGTTTCTGCCGCCCTGCATGACGTGGCAACGGCGTTGGAGATCGGCATGGGCAAGGTCGCCCAGCCGCTGCGCGTGGCCATCACCGGCACCCAGGTCAGCCCGGACATTTCGCAGACGGTGTTCCTGGCCGGGCGTGAAGAGGCCTTGAAACGCATCGACGTCGCACTCACTAAAGTACCGACGGCCTGACCACAGGAGACCGCGCATGTCCGCAAAGACCGCTTGTACCGCTCCGCACCATCATGTTCACGATGCCTCCGACTTCGTGAAGGTGGTCGAACGCGTGTGCTCGGAACGCGGGCTGCGGCTGACGCCGATCCGCGCGAACGTGCTGCGCCTGATCGCCGAGGCCGGGAAACCGGTCAAGGCGTATGAGTTGCTGGAGTGGGTACGCAATGGCAAGGGCGTCGGTGCCGACGCGCCGCCGACGGTGTACCGCGCGCTGGATTTCCTGATGGCCAATGGCTTCGTGCACAAGCTGGAGTCGGTGAACGCGTTCGTGGCGTGCCACCACCCGAGCAGTGCGCAGCATTCGGTGCCGTTCCTGATCTGCAACAGCTGCCACAGTGCGGTGGAGCTGGAGGACAAGGAGATTGTCAGCCAGCTGGAGAAGCGGGCGAAGGAGCTGGGGTTCCAGCCGCAGGCGCAGACGCTGGAAGTGCATGGCCTGTGCGCGCGCTGTGCGGGGTAGGTACCGACCGTTGGTCGGTACGTTGCACCGGTAGGTATGTTGCACCGGTAGGTCCGCTGCACCGGTAGGTACCGACCGTTGGTCGGTACGCTGTTGATGTTGAAAAGCCGCGCACCTGCGCGGCTTTTTCGTTTCTGCACGAGAGCAGCCATTCCATTTTCATGGCCACCGGATGACTCCATGCTCGTCGCCCCGTCTCCCGCTACGTGGCGCTGTTCCGTGCCCGCTTGATCTGCCGTTTCTGCGTTGCGTTGGGCGTCGCGTACGCTGGATCGAGGCCGCGCTCGATGCTTTTGACGGCCATCTTCCGCCCCGGGATGCGCGGGATCATTGCCACGCCAGTCGGCGTCATCGCAGCCGTATCACGGCGTCCCCTCGACCGGCTCACGCCCTTCCACGCCGGTATCCACCTTGACGATCACCGACATGCCCGGACGCAGGCGCGGTGCCAGCGGCTGATCGGGGTCGATGGAAATGCGGATCGGCAGGCGCTGGACGACCTTGGTGAAGTTGCCGCTGGCGTTGTCCGGGCGCAGCACACTGAACTCCGAGCCGGTGGCCGGTGCGATCTGTTCGATGTGGCCGCGCAGCTTCTGGCCATCGAAGGCATCCACGGTGAAGGTGGCCGGCTGTCCGATGCGCATCTTCCAGGTCTGGCCTTCCTTGAAGTTGGCGACCACCCACAAGGTGTCCGGCACCAGGAACAGCAGCTGCGAGCCGGCGGTGACGTATTGGCCCAGGCGCACCGACGCTTCGCTGACCTGGCCGTCGCGTGGGGCCTGGATCACCGTGTTGGCGAGGTCGATCCTGGCCAGTTCCAGCTGGGCCTGGGCCGTCTCGACGCGGGCCTCCAGTCCTTTCCGGGCGACCTGGGTGGAGGTGAGGGTTTCCTCGGCGATGCGGATCTGGGCCTGCGACTGCTGCACGCTGGCCTGCGCGGATTGCGTGGTGGTGCGGAACTTGTCGCGGTCGTTGAGGGCGACCAGCTGCTGGGCGGCAAGTTCTTCGTAGCGCTTCAGTTCGGTACGCGAGCGGGACAGCTCGGCCTGGCCGGCGGAGAGGTTGGCCTGGGCCGCCTGGATCTGGGCGCGGTTCTGCGCCTGCGACTGGTCGGAGTTGGCCAGTGCGGCCTTCGCGCTGTCCAGGTCGGCTTCGGCCTGGACCACTTTCTCGCGGTAGATGCGGTCGTCGATGCGCAGCAGCGGCTCGCCCTGTTTGACGTGCTGGAAGTCCTTGACCAGCACCTCGGTGACGTAACCGTTGACCTGCGGCGCGAGCACGGTGATCTGGCCGCGCACGTAGGCATTGTCGGTGGTCACCCGTGCCGTTTCGAACGGCCACAGTGACCAGGCGCGGAGGATGAGTGCGATGCCGATCAACGCGACCACGATCATGATGATCACGGCACGCAGGCTGGGTTTGAGGTACTTGGGCACGCCCGACGGCGCGGCCGTCGGTGGCGGCGCAGGGGCGGGCGCGGCGTCGGTCGGCGGCGGTGGGTTGACGTTTTCCGGGGCGGCGTCGTCGTGCGGCGGTTGGGTCGACATGGGCGGGCTCATCGGGGCGCGACGCTGCCAGGCGTCGGCGCGGAAAGGGGAGGTGTCGGCGCGTGGCGTTTGCGCCATTGCTTGAGCACGGCGGTGCGTACCGCGAGCAGCAGCAACCAGCCGAGGAAGATCAGGGCGACCCGGCCGCTGAGCGCGAACACATCATTGAAGGCGCGCACGTTGGCTTCGCGGCGGGTGATCTGGGCCAGCTGTGCGGTGCCCTGTGCGCTGCGCTGGACCGGGTCGGTGATCAGTCGGCCGTAGAGCTGCTGTTGCTGCTTCAGGCGCTGGGCGACCACGTTGTCGGCCGGGTCCAGCTGGCTGACCAGCGCGCTGGAGTACACTTGCTCGCGGTGCAGCTGGTAGGTGCCCAGCACCGCCGAGCCGGCCAGGCCGCCGAGGGTCTGGGTGATCGAGAGGGTGACCAGGAAGGTGATCATGTGGTCCACGCCCTGCTTCAACGCCTGGGTGATGCCGAGCATGATCAGCGGGCCCATGAACATGCCCGCGCCGACCGAGGCCAGGAACTGGCTGGCGAAGAAATCGTGCGGCCGGTCCTGGCTGGTGCGACTCTGGTCGAGCAGGGCGGCGCTGCCGAGCAGCAGGATCGCCATCAGCAGCTGCGGGATCAGCCGCTTCGGGCCGAAGGTGAGCGAGCTGGCGGCCATGCCGGTGATCACGCCGGCCAGGATCACTGCGAACAACGGGCGCATCTGGTCCGGCCCCATGCCCAGCGTGCGCATCAGGCCGACCACGCCGTAGGACTGCTCGGTGGTCAGGAAGCGGATCAGGAACGCGCCGATGATGAAATGGACCACCGGCAGGCTGGCCAGCCACCGCGTCTGCAGCAGCGGGTTGCGGCGGTAGTGCTCGATGATGAAGGCGGTGGTGGAGAGCGCGATCGAGGCGACCAGCGCCCAGCCCAGCCACGGGGTATCCAGCCACCAGCGCGTGTATCCCTGCGCGAGCACGACCACCAGCAGGCCGACCGCGGGGGCGAGCAGGGCGAAGGTCAGGAAGTCGAGCGGTTCGAACGCCTTGATCTGCGCGCCGGGCGGCAGCTTGAGCACGACCACGGCGGCGAACGCGCACAGGGCGAGGCCGGCTTCGAACAGATACAGGTTGTGCCACTGCCCGGTGTCGACCAGCCCGGGCGAGACCAGCCAGGCGATCGGCACCGCGAGCTGCGAGATGCCGACGCCGATCACCAGCAGGTTGCCCGTGTATCTGCGCGGCAGCGACTGCAGCATGTACAGGGTGCCCAGGGTGGTACAGGCCGCACCGGCGAAGCCGCTGGCCGCGCGCATCAACACGGTGGTCTCGAACGTGCCGACGAACAGATGCAGCACCGCGAGGGCGGCATACAGGCCCAGCCCGATCTCGGCGAACAGGCGGATGCCGTACTGCTGGCGGAACTTGAAGGCAAGCAGGTTGGCGGTCACGTTGACCATCGCATAGGCCGCCACCAGCCAGCTGCCCTGCGCCGGGGTGAGCCCGAGCTGGCCCTGCAGGAACGGCAGGTTGGCGCTGACCAGTGCATTGCCAAGGCCACCGGTGATGCCGACCAGCAGGGCGACCAGCGCATAGGCCACGCGGCGGTGCGGGGGATGCCACGGCATCGAGGCCGAGCCCGGCAGGGTCGGTTTTTCGTGCTCCTCCCAGTCCGGAACCGGCTTGAGGTACTGCGACATCATCCCTCCCCGTCGGCAGGCCCCCGCAATCCGCCACGCAGCAATTGCAGGGCGCGCGTGACCAGCCGGGCGCGTTCGTCACGCGTCTTGCCACGCAGCGCGGCTCCCAGCATGCCTGAGATGAGTGAAATGTCCGTCGTTTCCAGATCCGGCCGGCACAGCCCGGCGGCGATCGCGCGCGCGATCGGTTCACGCAGCAGTTCGTAGATGGTCTCGCGCGCGGCCCGGATTGGAATCTGGTCGGGATCGACGGCGCGCCAGTAGTCCGACAGCGCCGGTGACTGCACGATGCGGTTGGCCATGCTCTCGAGCACCTCGAACAGCGCGTCGTCGCGGTCGCCGAGGGTCTGTACCTGCCGGGCGATGCGGTTGACGGTGCGCTGGAGCAGGGCTTCGACCAGCGCGGTGCGGTCAGGGAAGTTGCGGTACAGGGTGGCGCGGCCGACCTGCGCGCGTTCGACCACCAGATCCAGGGGGGCGGTGACACCGTGCTGGCCGAACACGGCATCGGCAGCGTCGAGGATCTGGGCGCGGCGGGCGGCCGCGTCGGCACGTTGGGTAGGCATGCGCGCATCATCGGACACAACTGTCCGGCGCGGAAGAGGGAGGTGTCGGTTTTGGCGCGCGCTGGTTGGCGCGCGCTGGGCAATGTCGAGGGCGGGTGAGCTCAGCGCGGGGCGGGCACGCCGTGACAGCCCCCCATCCGGGCCTCGCGGATGGGCAGATTGATCAACGCGGCGAGCACGGCCAGGCCCATGTCGGCGTACCACATCCACAGGTAATTGCCGGTGTGGGCCAGGGCGAGCCCGCCCAGCCATGCGCCGAAAAAGCCGCCGAGCTGGTGCGAGAGCAGGGTCAGGCCGAACAGGGTGCCGAGGTAGCGCGGACCGAACAGCTTGCCGACCAGGCCTGCGGTGGGCGGAACGGTCGCCAGCCAGGTGAAGCCGAGCGCGGCGGAGAAGACGTAGAAGGTGAGGGGGGTGGGCGGAGCGACGAGGTAGACCCCGATCATCGCGGCGCGGCTGGCGTACATCCAGAACAGCAGGTACTTCATGCGGTAGCGCTGGCCGAGGGCGCCGACAATCAGGCTGCCGGCGACGTTGAACAGGCCGATCAGCGCGATGGAGGAGGAGGCGACGGTGGGCGAGAGGCCACACAGCGCGATCTCGCCGGGGAGATGGGTGACCAGGAAGGCGATGTGCAGGCCACAGGTGAAGAAGCCCAGATGCAGATACCAGTAGCTGCGATCGCGCAGGGCGACGCGCAGTTGTGCGCGCAGGCCACCTTCATCGGTCCCGCCGACGGCAGGCGCGTGGTCCCCGGTGCGACGGCGCAGCGGCCAGGCCAAAGGAACCGAGAGCAGCGTGATGACGGCCATCGTGATCATGGCGCGCGCCCAGCCGGCGGTGCCGATGATCCATTGCACCAGCGGTGCGAATACGAACTGGCCCAGCGAGCCGCCGGCATTGATGAGGCCGGCGGCGAACGACCGCTTTTCGGCGGGCAGGCGGTGGGCGGTGGCGCCGATCAGCACGGAGAAACTGCCGGCACCGGCACCTGCGGCCATGAGCAGGCCGAGGGTGAAGGTCATGCCGAGTGGGCTGGTCAGCAACGGGGCGAGCAGCAGCCCGGCCGCCAGCAGCAGGGCACCGAAGATGAGCACGGGCAAGGCGCCGCGCTGATCGGCGATGGCCCCGAACACCGGTTGCACCGCGCCCCACACGAATTGGCCGATGGCCAGCGCAAAGCTGATCTCGACGATGCTGACGCCGGTGCCGCGGTGGATGGGGTCGACATAGAGCCCGGAGGTCTGGCGGACGCCCATGGTGACCATGAGGATGGCGGAGGCGGCGACCAGCAGGCCCCAATGCATGGAAGGCGCGCGGGTCGCGGCGGTGGACGTGCTCATGCGTCGGCTCCGGCAGGCAGGGCGTGGCCGAACGGCACGCTCGGCATGCACGTTGCCACAGTGTGCGGGCAGGGCATAGCACGCCGATGGCCGCGCACCAAAAAAGGGGGCCTTGCGGCCCCCTCGGGTAAAACCAACGCCCGATCAAACGATCAGAAGTAAGCGCGGATGCCGAACGCGACGCCGCGGCCCGGCAGCGGCGAGTAGTCGCGCAGCAGGGAGGTGTGCGGACGGACCTCGCGGTTGGTCAGGTTGTTGCCATCCAGGAAGACTTCGTAGCTGTTGCTGTCGGTACGGTCCCAGCGGTAAGCGAGGTGGGCATCGACGAGGGTGTAGCCGTTGCTCGGGTCCTCATTCTGGGCGACATCCTTCTGGCTGCTGTAGCGCACGGCACCGACCGAGGCGCGCCAGCCGTCCCGGGACCAGCGCAGGTCGGCGCCGACGCGGCCCGGGGCGATGCGCGGCAGGTAGCCGGTGTTGGCCAGGTCCACGGTGTAGTTGTGGTTGTGGTCACCGTGCGGGACGGCGATATCGACGCTGCGGCTGCCGCTGCCATCCAGTTCGGCTTTGACGTAGTCGCCGAACACGCGCAGGTCCCAGTCGCCGGCGTTGCCTTCGAAGAGATGGAACAGGGCTTCGGCTTCGGCCCCCTTGAAGGTGGCGTCCTGCTGGGTCCACAGGCGGACCGGCAGCGATTCGACCACGCCGGTGTCGGCCAGGTAGATGAAGTCCTTGAACCTGGTCTGGTAGATCGAGGCCGAGAAATCGACGCGGTCGCTGTGGGTGTGGATGCCCAGTTCGACGCGCTGGCCGCGTTCGGTCTTCAGGTTGGCATCGCCGATTTCCAGCGAGCGGGTGGCGATGTGCGCGCCGGCGGCGTACAGCTCTTCGTTGGTCGGGGCACGCTCGGAGCTGTCGATGCCGAAGCGCAGGTCGACGGCGTCATTGAGCGTCCAGATGCCGGCCGCGGAGAGATTCGTGGCATCGAATTTGCGGGCGCGGTAGTCACCGGTCGGGTCGAGCTTGACCTGGTCATGGCGGCCGCCGAGTTCCAGCTTGAACGGGCCGAACTGCTTTTCCTGCAGCACGAACAGGCCGATGTTCTTCGTCCCGGTGTCCGGCACGAAGGCTTCTTCGCCCTTGGCGCCGAAGTCGCTGTTGCCGAACTGCAGGCCGAACGCGCCGTCCCAGCCGCCGATCTGTTCCTGCACCGCTTCCAGGCGGGCTTCGATACCGCGGTTGGTGAAGCGGGTGGCCGGCGTGCCGGCTTCCAGTTCGGTGTGCTCGTAATCGGTGTAGGCGGTACGCAGATTGATGTTCTTCAGGAACGAGGTCGGCTGGTAGATGCCGCCCTTGGCTTCGAAACGGTTCTGCACCATGTCGATGCGGACGTCATGCTCGTCGCCTTCTTCCTCGTCGCCATGGTCGTGATCGTGGTCATGATCATGGTCGTCGTCCGCATGCACGTGCGCGCCGTTGGGAATGCCGTAGTTGGTGCGGTAGGTGCTGGCGGACACGCCGAAGTAGCCCTCGTCGCCCAGCCAGGTGGCACCGACGCCGCCGGCGCGGGTGCGGATCGAGCTGTTGTCCAGGCGGCCGCGGCGCGGTTCTTCGGTGTCGCCTTCCTCATGGTCGTGGCCGCTGTGGTCTTCCAGGCCATCGATCACGGCGTAGCCGGGAATGCGGAAGTCATCGCCATTGCGGACCAGGCCGTCGACATGCAGCACCACGTTGCCGCTGACACCGTCCAGGCGGAACATGCCGCTGCGCTCGTCGTTGACCGAATTGCCACGCAGTTCGGCGCGGCCGCTGAGCGGACGGTCCGGCAGTTCGCGCGCGATGCGGCCATCGACCACGTTGACCGCGCCGCCGATCGCACCGCTGCCGAACAGCAGGGTGGCCGGGCCCTTCAGCACTTCGATCTGGTCGGCCAGGAACGGCTCGATGCTGGTGGCATGGTCCGCGCTGACGGTCGAGGCATCCATGTTGCCCATGCCGTTGGACAGCACCGCCACGCGCGGGCCTTCCTGGCCGCGGATGATCGGGCGGCCGACGCCGGGGCCGAAGAAGGTGCTCTGCACGCCGGGCAGCTTGGCCACGGTGTCGCCGAGGGTGCCGGCCTTCTGCTCGTCCAGGCGTTCACCGGCCAGCACGTCGACCGGGCGGGCCAGCGATTCGGCATCGCCCTGCAGCGGCGAAGCGGTGACCTTCACGGTGGACAGTTCGGTCAGGTGGCCGTCGCGATGGCTGCCGGGGGCGTCGGCGGCGCTTGCCAGCGAGGGCAGCATCGCGGCGGCAAGGGCCAGGGACAGGGCGTGGGGGGTGAGCAGGAGGGAGCTGGAGCGCATAGGGCAAGGGCCTTCGGTCAATTGTTACAATATATCAATGGTGGGGCGCGCGAATCCCGTAGCGGAACGGGGGAGGGCAAGTCAGGGGGAGGCAGGGTGCGCGTCAGGATTGATGTTATATTATTCCATAACGCTTCGCCGACCCTGCTGGAAGTCATGCCCTTGTTCCCTCGCCTCCGCCATCTGATCGATCGTTTCGGTGCCACCGGTTCGCTGCTGTGCGCGGTGCACTGCGCCGTGCTCCCGGTGCTGCTGGCCGCCGCGCCCTCGCTGGGCCTGTCGGTCTGGATGAGTGATGGGGTGGAGCTGGCGCTGGTGAGCTTCGTGACCCTGCTGGGCCTGTTCAGCCTGGTCTGGGGCTGGCGTCGGCATGGCGCGCTGCGTGCGCTGGGCTTCCTCATTCCCGGCCTGACCGCGCTCTGGGCCGGGCTGCTGTACGGCCCGCTGCACCATTCGGCGGTGCCGCATGCCGTGGTGATGACCCTGGGCGGCGTGCTGGTGGGTGTGGCCCATCTGGTGAATCTGCGGCTGAACCACGGCCACGTGCATGACGCCAGCTGTGCTCATTGAGAGCGCGCATGGTAGGCTTTCCGATCGTGCGCGGGGGCGCCTGAGAGGGCGGCCCCGCCGAACCCGTGTCAGTACGGGGTAATCAGATTTCGCAGCATTCAGACTAAGGAGTTACGACATGGGTAAGGGTGACCGCAAGACCGCCAAGGGCAAGCGCTTCAATGCCAGCTACGGCAATTCGCGTTCGCACGTCGTGAGCAAGGCGGCCGTGGGCGCAGCTGCGCCGGTTGCCAAGAAGACCGTGACGAAGGCGCCGGCCAAGAAGGCCGTTGCCAAGAAAGCGGTGGCCAAGGCCGGCTGATCCAGCCAGGCGGGTCATGAAAAACGCGGCGCTTGCGCCGCGTTTTTTTTGTGCCCGCGTTCCGGCGACGAAGCCGCTGCGTGCTCAGCGCAGCGCAGGCAGCAGTCGCTCGGCGTCGCCATCGTTGGGTGCCGTCGGAATTCCGAGCAGGCGGGTCAGCAGCGGATACACATCCACGTTGTCGAACGCGGGCAGGCTCTGCCCTTGCTTGAACGCGGGGCCGCGCGCCACGAATACCGCGCGCATCGAGGGCAGGGCATTGTCATAGCCGTGCGAGCCGCGATCGCCCGGGCCACGTTTTGCGATGCGATCGCGGGTCAGGGCATCCCAGCCTTCATGCATCTGGCAGATGATCGGCGGAATGCGTGGGTGGCTGCCGTACTTCCAGCGCGCCGGCAGGGTCTGGCGGGTCCAGCAGTCGTAGTGGGCGTGCGCGCCCAACAGGATCTGTTCGGCCTGCGCCTGTCTGCCCGGCAGCGGCGCGAAGCCGATCGACTGGCCCACCGAGATTTCCCGGGCAATGGCGGGATCGATCATGTCTTCGGTGGCCACCACCTGGCCGGCCGGCACGCCCGCCATGCCGTGATCGGAGACCAGGATGACATTGGTGGTATCGGCCAACCCACGCGCCTGCAGGCCATCCAGCAGGCGACCGACCGCGCTGTCGGCGACTGCCACGGCGTCGGTGTACTCGGGCGATTCCGGGCCATGATTGTGCCCGGCCTTGTCGACCTGCTCCATGTACAGCGTGACCAGGCGCGGCGACTGCGGTCCGCGCTGGTCCAGCCAGCCCAGCACCTGATCGACGCGGTCCGGCAGGCTCACACGTTCGTCGTAACCGTGCAGCTGGCTGGGGCGGACGCCCTGGATGGCGGCCTCGCTGCCCGGCCAGGACCACACCGCGGTGCGCACGCCGGCCTTTTCCGCGCCCACCCAGATCGGCTCGCCCCCCCACCAGCGTGCGTCGGCCACCGATTCGCGCACGTGCAGCTGGAACTGGCCCAGTGCGTCCTCGTGCATGCTGTTGTGGATGATGCCGTGGTGGTCCGGGCGCAGGCCGGTCACGATCGTGTAGTGGTTGGGAAAGGTCAGCGATGGATAGGACGGCGTCATCCATTGCGCGCGCACGCCCTCGCGGACCAGCCGGCCGATGTTCGGGGTGATGCCCCGATCAAGCATGTCCGCACGCAGGCCGTCGATGGAGATCAGCAGCAGCTTCTGCTGCTGCGCAGCCACGTTCGGCGCGGTCGTCGCGGTCGCTGCGGCAGGTGGGGAAGACGGTGTCGTGGCGCAGGCGGCCAGCGAAAGAGCGGCGGCAAGCGCCAGCGGAAGGCGGACGGAAATCATCGCGACATGATAGTGCGTGGCGGTGACGCGTCGAAGACAACCCATGGCACATGCCCGCGGTGACGCGTGATGCCCTACGCGAACAGCGAGTCGCGCCGGGTTTCCAGCTGGAGCAGGGCCGCCTTGGTTTCCAGCCCGCCACCGAACCCGGTCAGCGCACCGCTGCTGCCGATCACGCGGTGGCAGGGCAGCACGATCGGCAGCGGATTGCGGCCATTGGCGGCCCCGACCGCGCGGCTGGCGGTGGGGTGGTCGATATGCCGCGCCAGCGCCACGTAACTCCAGGTCTGGCCGAACGGAATATCGGCCAGCGCCTTCCACACCCGCAGCTGGAACGGCGTGCCGTGCGGCGCCAACGGGAGATCGAAGCGCACGCGCTCGCCGCGCAGGTACTCCAGCAGTTGTCCGCGTGCGTCGCGCAGTGCATGGGCATCGCGCTGCCAGTGTTCGCGCCCTTTGGCGTCGTAACGGTTGTTCTCGAACAGGATGTGGTGGATGCCCTGGCTGTCACCGGCCACGGTGAGCGCGCCGATCGGGCTGTCGAAGGTGTCGTAGAGCAGGCTCATGAGGTGACTCCGGAAGAAGGCGTGGCCAGGTGCCACAGGTGGAGAACGGCGTAGGCGCGCCACGGACGCCAGGGTTGCGAGCGTGCCTCGGTGGCGCGTTCGCTCAAGCGCGCATCACCGCCGAGCACCTGTTGCAGGACCAGGTCGCCGGCCGGGAAGGCATCGGGGAGGGCCAGCGCGCGCAGTGCCATGTAATGCGCGGTCCACGGGCCGATCCCGGGCAAGGCGACGCAGCGCTCCACGAAGCCGGCCAGCGATTGGCCGGCACGGAAATCGAGCCGGCCATCGACCACCGCCTGGGCGACGGCACGCACGGTGGCGGCACGGGTACGCGGCAGGCCGATCGTTTCCAGAGGGGCCTGGGCCAGCATTGCGGGGGAGGGGAACTGACGGTCCAGCCCCTCCGGCATGCCCTCGAGGGTGGCGCCGAAGCGATCCACCACCCGCCGCGCGAGGGTGGCTGCGGCCGCGACGCTGACCTGTTGGCCGAGCACCGCGCGCACGGCGACTTCAAACCCGTCCCAGCCGCCGGGCACGCGGAGCCCGGGGCGTTGCGCGATACCCGTGGCGAGCAGGGGTTCCTGCCCCAGTGTCGCGTGCACCATGCGCAGGTCCGCATCGAGATCGAAGATGCGGCGCACGCGACGCACGATGCCCGGGATCGCGCGCGGGTCGACCTGGCCCAGCTGCAGCAGCAGCTCCGGGCGCCGCGGGTCCGCGGTGACGCGCAGCAGCGAGGGACGCTCGGGCGGGCCGATCACGCGCTGATAGCTGGTGGTGTCGATCTGTTCGATGCCGGGAATCGCGCGGCGACGCAGGAAGCCGAGCATCGCGGGGAAATCCAGCGGCGGCCGATAGCCCAGGCGCAGGGTCAATGCGCCTTCTGTGAGCGCGCCGCGCTGGCGGCGGATCGCGGTGGGGGGCATGCCGCAGCCCTCTAGAAACGCCGCGTTGAAGCGGCGCAGGCTGTTGTAGCCCGAGGCCATCGCGACATCGGTGACCGGCAGTGCGGTTTCGGTCAGCAGCTGCTTGGCCAGCAGCAGCCGACGCGTGGCGTGGATCTGCGCCGGCGCCGCGCCGAGGCGGGCGACGAACAGGCGCTGCAGCTGGCGCGCGCTCAGGCCGACGTGCGCGGCCAGATCGGCGACCGGCTGGTCCTGCAGGTAGCCATCCTGGATCAGCGCCAACGCGCGCTGCAGGGTTTCATTGTTGAGCGCGTCCTGCGCCTCCGGCGCGAGCTCGGGGCGGCAGCGCAGGCAGGGCCGGAAACCCGCGGCGGCCGCGGCGGCGGCGGTCGGGTAGTAGGTCACGTTGGACGGCTTCGGCGCCGGGGCCGGGCAGACCGGCCGGCAATAGATGCCGGTGCTGCGCACGGCGGTGAAGAACACCCCGTCAAAGCGCGCATCGCGGGCAAGGCGGGCGCTTTCGCAGGCGGCGTGATCCAGGGGCAGGGTGGTCTCCATGGGGGCCAGTCTATGCCTGCCGGCTGGTGCAGGCTCGCCATTTTCGGACAGCAATGCCAGCCCCGCGCCGCCCGGTTCAGGACAGGTTGCCGCGGCGCGGCGGCCGCGCACTAGACTGTGCATCCGCGCTCGTTCTGCCGCGCATTCCCCCTCGCAAGGATTCCGGGTTGTCCATGTTGCTCAAGTCGTGGTGGTTGCCGTTGTTGTGCCTGGGCCTGGCCGGTTGCAGCCAGCTGGAAAACCCAGGCAATGTCACCGCCGCCGACAAGGCCGTGCGGGCACAGACCGCCGATGGCGACCACATGGTCTCGATCAACGCGGCCGATGCGCCGCCACCGCCGCCGCCCGCGCCCAAGCGCGGCGACCTGAACTGGCCGGGCGCCGCCCTGGAAAACGGCAAGGCGTGGATCAGCTGCGATACCGACTACGCCGGCGATGCGGGCGATGGTGCGCCGCTGGAGGCGCTGGATCGGGCCAGCATCGATGCCGCCCTGCAGCCGTGTGCGGAACGCGGCCTGCTGCGCGTTCGCTACGTGGGCAAGATCAACCCCGGCTTCTCCGAGCTGGTGGCGCGGCTGGCCGTGGTCGCCGATGCGCAGCGCATTTCGCGCCGCATCCTCGATCTCGATTCCAGCGGTGGCCAGGTCGAAGCCGCCATCGTGGCCGGCGACCGCATCGGCGAATCCAACTGGACGATCTGGGTGCGCGAAGGCTCGGTCTGCCACAGCGCCTGCGTGTTCGTGCTGGCGGCCGGCGACAACCGGCTGGTGTCGGGCAAGGTCGGCATCCATCGCATGATGCGGATCAGCTCGAAGGCGACCTCGCGCGCCGAGCTCAACCGCGAGCTCCACGAGGTCTACGACAACGTCAAGGACTACCTGCAGCGCAATGGCGTGGCGGTGGGCGTGGCCGACCTGATGATGACCGTGCCCAACCGCAGCCTGCGCCTGCTGACCGCCGAGGAGCTGCGTCAGTTCGGTCTGGATGGCACCAATGCGGTGCAGGACGATCTGGAGCGGATCAAGCAGATGCGCAAATGCGGCGATGCCTTCGTCCGCCGCAAGGATGCGTTCCTGGTCGCCTTCGATCAGGAGTGCAAGCGCGAGGGCAGCGAGCTGGACGCCGTCAACAGCTGCGGGCAGGCGCTGAAGCAGCGTTTCGGTTTCCCGGATGAGACCTGCCCGGATGAGAGCCCGCTGTCGGAGATCGATGTCTCCACGCTGCTGCCGGAGACGACCGCACCGGGCCAGCCGGAGGCGGTGGAGCAGACCTTGGGCGATGCCCGCCCGGCACCGGCGGACGCGGCCGAGCGCAACTGACGGAGGACTCACGTCCTTCCCGTAGACTGGAGCGCAGTTCCTTCCAGCCAACGGTGTCCCTGATGCGTGTTCCGCTGCTGCTGTTGTCCGCTCTGCTGCCTTTCGCCACGCTGGCCCAGACGCCGCCCCCGCCAGCCACGCCTGCACCGGCCCCGGCGCGCCCCGCGCCCGCCGCCGCTCCTGCGGCACGCCCGGCACTGAGTCCGGCGCAGCAGGCGCAGGTGCAGAAGCAGGATGCGGAGATGACCGCCGCCGCATTGCAGGTGGCCCGCCTGATCGACTCCAACCGTGCCGGTGAAGCCTGGAAGGGTGCCTCCGCCGTGGCGAAGAAATCGGTGACCGAGCAGGCCTTCGTCAGCCAGCTCACCGCGGATCGCCAGCGCCTCGGTGCGTTGGCCTCGCGTGGCCAGCCGGTGGTGACCCGGGTCAAGTACGCCGCCGGCGCGACCGTGCCCGAGGGCCTCTACATCAACGTCAGTTTCCCCACGCGCTTTGCCAACAGTGCCCAGCCGGTCCGCGAACTGGTCTCCTTCCGGTTCGATGAAGACCGCATCTGGCGCCTGGCCGGTTACAGCGTGCGTGCCGCCACCCCCTGATTGCCGGAGCCTGCGCAGATGAGTATCGAAATCCAGATGCTGGTGTGGTCAATGCTGCTGGGCATCGTGCATGTCTTCGCCCCTTCCACGCTGATCACCCGCGAGCGCGGGATCGGCTGGAATGCGTCGGCGCGCGATCAACCGATGCCGCCGCCGGGGCCGTTGGCCGGGCGGTTACAGCGTGCGCAGAGCAACTTCATGGAGACGTTCCCGTTCTTCGCCGCCGCGGTGCTGGCGGTGGTGCTGACCCAGCGCCAGGACGGGATGACCGCCGTGGCCGTGCAGCTCTACTTCTGGGCGCGCCTGATCTATCTGCCGCTGTACGCGGCCGGCGTGCCGTACGTGCGCAGCCTGGTCTGGCTGGTCTCCCTGCTCGGGATTCTGATGCTGCTGTGGGCGCTGCTGTGAACCGCCGCTGGCGCCCCTGATCCAGATCAAGGACGCTGCCGGTGCCGCGGCGGTAAGCTGCAGCGGACACGTAACGGCAGGAGGGGATCATGCAGTCAGTGGATGTGGTGGTGGTGGGGGCCGGCCCGACCGGGCTGTGCTTCGCACGCACGCTGGCCGATACCGGCCTCAGCGTCACCCTGATCGAACAGCAGCCGCGTGCCGCGTTGGCCGCGCCCGCGTTCGATGGCCGCGAGATCGCGCTGACCCATGCCTCGCGCCAGATCCTGGAATCGCTGGGCCTGTGGGCACGGCTGGACCCGGCCGAGATCTCCCCGCTGCGCGATGCCAAGGTGATGGATGGCGGCTCGCCGTTCGCGTTGACCTTCGCGGCGGACCCGCGCACGGGTGAAGACCTGGGCTGGTTGGTGCCCAATCATCTGCTCCGCCGCGCGGCGTGGCAGAGCGTGCAGGGCCAGGCCGGGCTGGAGATCGTCGACCAGGCCAGCGTGACGGCCGTGACACCCGGCAAGACGCACAGCACCGTGACCCTGGCCGATGGCCGCGAAGTGGCCGCCAAGCTGGTGGTCGCGGCCGACAGCCGCTTCTCCTCGACCCGTCGCCAGCTCGGCATCGGCGCGCAGATGCGCGACTTCGGCAAGTCCATGCTGGTCTGCCGCATGCAGATCGAGGTGCCGCACCAGCACACCGCCTGGGAATGGTTCGGCTATGGCCGCACGATGGCGCTGTTGCCCCTCAACGGTGACCAGGCCTCGGCGGTGATCACCCTGACGCCGCGCGAGATCGCCGGCCTGATGGCCCAGGACGAGGGCGGATTCGGCCGCAGCATCAGCACGTTCTTCGAGCATAGGTTGGGCGCGATGCGGCCGGACGCCAAACCGGTGGCCTATCCGCTGGTGGGTGTGTATGCCCACGCGTTCGCCGGCGATCGCTGCGCGTTGATCGGCGATGCCGCCGTCGGCATGCACCCGGTCACCGCGCATGGATTCAACCTGGGCCTGCAGAGCCAGCACCGGCTGGCCGGCATCCTGCGCAAGGCCGCGGGGCAGGGGCGCGACATCGGCGCACCGTCCGGACTTGCCGCTTACGAACGCGGCCATCGTCTGGCCTCGCGCCCGTTGTACGAGGCGACCAATGCGATCGCCACGCTGTATACCGATGACCGCCTGCCAGCGCGGCTGCTGCGCCGGGCCGGGCTGCGGCTGGCGCACGGGGTGGCCCCGTTCCGCCAGCTGATCGCGGCCCACCTCACCGGCAGGTGACGACCGTCGGTCGTCACAGATGGTCAGGGCGCGTCACTGTCGGCGATCACGTGGATGACGGTGTCGGCGAACTGCACCTGCTGGCCCGCGCGGATCTTGCACGCCTTGCGCAGTTCGACTTCACCATCGACCAGGACCTGGCCGTCGCCGATCACGGTCTTGGCTTCGCCCCCGCTGGTGACCAGGTCGGCCAGCTTGAGCAGCTGCTTGAGCTCGACATAGTCGCGGTCCAGTTCAAATTCGAGGGTCTGCATGGAACGGGTATCCTGGGGAAGGGGCGCGGCCGCTGGGCCGGGCCGGAAGAGGGCGCGTATTGTGCGCCAGCGCGGGGCAGGACCGCATCCATGCGGGAATCTGTACGCGTTGTTCAGGAACAATGCGGTATCATCGCGCCCTGAGCGAGTGAATTCTCCTCCGACCGAGCAGCGCTAGGGCACGCGATAAGAAAGGGCGCCCAAAGCGCGGACCATCCCCCTTTTTTATCTCACTGCCTGTAAACGGCAGTGTTTCGGAGTTCCCCATGTCCCAAGAAACCACCACGCCGCTGCTGTTCGCAGACCTCGGCCTGTCCGACGCCGTCATGCAGGCGGTCGCCACCGTCGGCTATGAAACCCCCTCGCCGATCCAGGCCGCCACCATTCCCGCCATGCTGGAAGGTCGCGACGTGCTGGGCCAGGCCCAGACCGGTACCGGCAAGACCGCCGCGTTCGCGCTGCCGGTGCTGTCCAACCTCGATTTCAACCAGACCAAGCCGCAGGTGCTGGTGCTGGCGCCGACCCGCGAGCTGGCCATCCAGGTCGCCGAGGCGTTCCAGACCTATTCGTCGGGCATCCCCGGCTTCCGCGTGCTGCCGGTCTACGGCGGCCAGCCCTACGGCCAGCAGCTGTCGGCCCTGCGCCGTGGCGTGCACGTCATCGTCGGCACCCCGGGCCGCGTGATCGATCACCTCGAGCGCGGCACTCTGGACCTGTCCGAGCTGAAGACGCTGGTGCTCGACGAAGCCGATGAGATGCTGCGCATGGGCTTCATCGACGACGTCGAAGCCGTGCTGAAGAAGTTGCCGGAGACCCGCCAGGTCGCCCTGTTCTCGGCCACCATGCCGTCGCAGATCCGCCGCATCGCGCAGACCTACCTGAAGAACCCGGCCGAAGTGACCATCGTCAGCAAGACGACGACCTCGGCCAACATCCGCCAGCGTTACTGGTGGGTGAGCGGCATGCACAAGCTGGACGCGCTGACCCGCATCCTGGAAGTGGAACCGTTCGACGCGATGATCATCTTCTCGCGCACCAAGGCCGCCACCGAAGAGCTGGCCGAGAAGCTGCAGGCCCGTGGCCTGGCCGCCGCCGCCATCAACGGCGACATGCAGCAGGCCCAGCGCGAGCGCACCATCGGCATGCTGAAGGAAGGCAAGCTGGACATCCTCGTCGCCACCGACGTGGCCGCCCGCGGCCTGGACGTGGAGCGCATCAGCCACGTGCTGAACTACGACATCCCGTACGACACCGAAAGCTACGTGCACCGCATCGGCCGTACCGGTCGTGCCGGCCGCACCGGTGACGCGATCCTGTTCGCCACCCCGCGCGAAAAGGGCATGCTGCGTGCGATCGAGCGCGCTACCCGCCAGCCGATCGAAGAAATGCAGCTGCCGAGCGTGGACGCGGTCAACGACACCCGCATCACCAAGTTCATGAGCCGCATCAGCGATGTGCTCGATGCCGGCGGCACCGAGTTCTACCGCGACCTGCTGCAGCGCCTGGAAGGCGAGAAGAACGTGCCGGCGATCGAGATCGCCGCCGCGCTGGCCAAGCTGCTGCAGGGTGATTCGCCGTTCCTGCTGACCCCGCCGGTCCGTGGTGCGCGTGAAGAGCGTGCCCCGCACCAGCGCAACGAACGCAGCAACGACCGTGGCGAACGCCCGGCCCGTTTCGAGCCGCGCTTCGAGCGTGGCCCGCGCCGTGAAGACGACCGCGGCCCGCGTCCGCCGCGTCCGGAAGGCGACTTCGGCAACAGCGAGGGTGGTTTCGAGCGCGCCCCGCGCCGTGACATCGCCCCGCGCGGTGCCGCCGAGGCGGGCATGGAAACCTTCCGTATCGAAGTCGGCCACGTCCACGGCGTGAAGCCGGGCAACATCGTCGGCGCGATCGCCAACGAAGCCGGCCTGGAAAGCCGTTTCATCGGCCGCATCGACATCCATGACGACTTCTCGGTGCTGGACCTGCCGGCCGAAATGCCGCAGGACCTGCTGACCCACCTGAAGAAGGTGTGGGTCTCGGGCCAGCAGCTTCAGATGCGCAAGGTCGAGCCGGGTGAAGACCTGACCCCGTCGGCGCGTCCGCCGTTCAAGCCGAAGTTCGGCCAGGGCAAGCCGCGTGGTCCGGGTGGCCCGGGTGGCCCGCGCAGCGGCCCGGGCGGCAACGACCGCCCGCCGCGTCGCGACGGCTTCAAGCCGCGCGGTCCGCGCAACTTCTGATCGCCCCCGGGTGATCGCCTCGACGCCAGCCTCCGGGCTGGCGTCGTCGTTTCCGGGGTCCGCATCCCCGCCGTGCCGGTTTCGCACGGTCTCAACAGTGCTGGCCCTAGCCTGCGGATTGGACCATGCTCCAATGGAATGAGTTTCCACATTCGCAGCCCCGGGGGGATCGGCGATGTCAGGAGGTCGCAGGGAGAGTGGCAGCACCGCGATACCGTATTCGACGCGGGGCCTGACCCTGCGCTTTGCATTGTTGACCGGCATGGCGATCGGCCTGGTCGGCATCTCCGCGCTGATCCAGGAACTGCAGGCGGCTTCCACGGCGTGGATCATGGGCCAGAGCCATTGGTCGCGTGGCCAGCAGCAGGCCACCCATGCGCTGTCGCGGTACATCACCTCCGGCGATCCCGCCGATCTGGCCGCGACGCGGCAGGCGCTGCGGGTGCCGCTGGGCGATCTACATGCCCGCCTCGCCCTCGAACAGGCCGAGCCGGACGTTGCCGCGGCACGCCAGGGCTTCATCGAAGGCGGCAACGCCCGCGGTGACATCAACCGCCTTATCCTCTCCTACCGCTACCTGCGCGATCAGGCGTATTTCCGCGATGCGGTCCGCCTGTGGCGCGACACCGATGACGATCTGCTGCAGCTGGCCGCCATCACCGACCGGGTCCAGGCGGGGCATGCCGCCGGCAGCCTGACCCCGGCGGTGGAGCAGGCCCTGGTGCGCCGGGTGCAGGCGCTGGACGTGGGCATGCAGAACCAGGCGCGTGCGTTCTCCAGTGCGTTGCTGCATACCGCGGCGATGGTGCGGATGACGACCTTCGTCGTGGGCGGATTGTCGGTGCTGGCGATCACCCTGATCGCGGTGCTGCTGGCGCGGCGCGTGCGCAACGACCTCACCGAGCAGGAGAGCCGCTTCCGCGCGGCCTTCTACCAGGCCACGGTGGGCATGCTCAAACTCGACGAGGGCGGCCGCATCGTCGAAGCCAACCAGGCGATGGCCGACATCCTCGACCATCGCCGCGAGGCGCTGCTCGGCCTGTCGCTGGCCGACCTGCTGGTGGAGGGCGAGCTGATCCTGGACGCGCACGGGCGGATCGACTGGCCGCGCCAGCTGCGTCCGGGCGAGCTGCGCTTCCGGCGCTCCGACGGCAGCCTGATGTGGGGGCGCTGGAGCGGCACCGTGGTACACACCCGGGCGCGGGCACCGACCGTGTTCGCGCTGGTCGAGGACGTGTCGCAGAACCATGCGCTTGCGCGCGAGGTGGAACACCATGCCAGCCACGATCCGCTGACCGGCCTGATCAACCGCCGCGAAATCGAGCGGCTGCTGGACCAGGCGTTGGCGGCGGTGCGTGCCGAAGGCGGTACCCACGCGCTGTGCTACATCGACCTGGACTACTTCAAGCTGGTCAACGACGGGCTCGGCCATGCCGCCGGCGATCAGCTCCTGCGCAGCTTCGCCGACCACCTGGTGGGGGCGGTGCGCGACGGCGACTGGGTCGGCCGCCTGGGCGGCGACGAATTCGCCCTGTTCCTGGCCAACGCCAGCCAGGACGAGGCCAAGCAGGTATTGCAGCGGGTGATCCGCACGCTCGGCCAGGTCAGCTTCCAGCACGGCGACGGCGCGCCCAAGGTGAGCTGCAGCATCGGCGTGGTTGAAGTGACCGCCGAGGCACCGGACGTGAACTGGTTGATGAGCGCGGCCGACAGCGCCTGCTACGCGGCCAAGGAGGCCGGCCGCAACCGCGTGCACTGCTACAACGAGAGCCGCATGGCGCTGGACGAGCGCCGCCACGAGGCGGAGCGGCTGGCCAATGTCTCCAGCGCGATCGCCGAGAACCGCATGCTGCTGTATGCCCAGCGCATCGAGCGGGTCGGCGCCCCGGAGTTCCTGCATTACGAAGTGCTGGTGCGCATGCGCAGCCCGGAAGGGGCCTTGCAGGGGCCGGCCGAGTTCATGGGCGCGGTGGAACGTTACGGTATGGCCATGGCGCTGGACCGGCACGTGCTGTCGCTGCTGTTCCGGCATCTGCAGGTGTGCCCGAACCATGTGCAGCAGCTGGGCCTGTGCAACGTCAACGTGTCGGCGCAGTCGATCGCCGAGCCGAGCTTCCTGGCGTTCGTCACCGACCTGCTCGAGCGCAACCGCGGCCTGGCCCGCAAGCTCTGCTTTGAGATCACCGAGACCGCGGCAGTCAGCAACCTGGCCCAGGCGCGCGCCTTCATCGATGCGGTGAAAGCGCGTGGCTGCCGCATGGCGCTGGATGATTTCGGCTCCGGGCTTTCTTCGTTCGGCTATCTGCGCCAGCTGCCGGCGGACATGCTCAAGATCGACGGCGTATTCGTGCGCGACATGAACGTGGATCCGGTCAACCGTGCCGCCGTACGGGCGATCACCGAGGTCGGCCGCGAGCTGCACATGATGGTGGTCGCCGAGTGGGTGGAATCGGCGGTGGTGGCCGACCAGTTGGCCCAGATGGGCGTGGAAGGCCTGCAGGGGTATGCGATCGAACGGCCGATTCCGCTGGAAAGGATGACGCAGCTGGCGATACGGCCGGTGCGGGCAGGGCGCTCGTCCGATGCCTGGCGGGGCATGCCATGATGCGATAATCGCCACCGACGGCAGCGGACAGGGTGTCCGCAGGCGATCACGGGCGGGCAGGGCGCAGGTGTGAGCAACGGGGGCGGGTATTCAATCGGGTGGGCGGCGCTGATCACGGTGCTGCTGTGGCTGTTGCCATGGAGCCTGCAGGCGGCCCCGCGCGCGGGGCAGGATTTCCTGTTGCTCGGCGGGGCGACCGACGAGGTGACGCCCCAGCGCGCCTGTGCGCCGGATGTGCTGGCGCGCCATCAGGAAGTGCTCTCGATCCCCGCGCCCGCCGCCGGCTGGTCGGGCAAGCCGCAGGCCGTGGATGTGTTCGGGGTGCTGACCGGCGAAGTGCGCATCAGCCACGGCGACCGCGAGATCTGCGGCAGCATGCACGATGCCCGCACGCGCGATTCGCGCTTCCGCGCCGGGGTCGGGTTGGTGGTGGTGCCCGAGGCCGGCGATCACGAGCCGATCGTGGTCTCCTGGACCCGCCCGCTCAAGGCCCGCTGGGTGCCGACCATCCAGCTCGGCGCGCCCAGTCCGGTCCAGCAGAACGACACCGCCCGCCTGCTGGTGCGCGCGGCCTGCATCGCGGTGGCGATCGCCCTGGCGCTGTCGGCGCTGATGGGCTGGGCCACCACCCGCGATCAATCCTTCCTGGTCTATGTCGGTGCCTGTGCCGTGTTCGTGCTGTGGCAGGCCGTGCTCGGCGGCCTGAGCGGCTATCCCGAGCCCTGGCTGCCGGTGCAGGACCGTGCCTCCTGGTGGCTGGTCGCGCTCACCGCGTTCAGCGAGGCGCTGCTGCTGCCGATCCTGTGGCGGCTCAGTGGCGGCGACCGGCGCTGGCCGCGCTCGCGCCCGGCGCAGCATCTGGTGTTGTGGGGGTTGGTCGCAATCGGGCTGAGCGTACCGCTGTGGGGGCTGGCGGGGCTGGGCGCGGTGGCGTTCGTGCTGGAGTGGAGCTTCCTGGCGGTCTGCACGCTGTGCCTCGGCGCGGGCCTGTGGGGCGTGTGGCGGCGCGATGCGCATGCGCTGCCGGGGCTGGCCGCACTGGCGCCCTGGTGGATCATGATCGTGGCCGATGTGCTCGATGCGCGCTGGCTGGTGGCCTACCGGATCGAAGCACTGCAGCTGGCGGCCACCTGGTTCCTGATGATGGCCGCCTACGCGCTCAACCTGCGGCTCGGGCGCCTGCGTCGCCAGCGCGATGAAATGCGCCAGCTGGCGGATACCGACATGCTGACCGGGCTGCCCAATCGCCGCGCCGGCCTGCGCCTGCTGGCCGAATACCTGGAGCGTGCGCATCAGCAGCCGCAGGCGTTGGCGATCGGCTTCCTCGACATCGATCTGTTCAAGGACATCAACGACCAGTTCGGCCACGACGTGGGCGACCAGGTCCTGGTCGCGGTGGCGCGCGCGCTGCGCGGGTCGGTGCGCAACCACGACGACGTGATCCGGATGGGCGGGGAAGAATTCCTGGTGCTGCTGCCCGGGGCCGGGCATGCGGCAGCCGTGGCGCGGCTGGAGACGGTGCGCCAGCAGGTGGCGGCGGTCACCCAGGCGCTCGGCATCCCCGGCCTGACGGTCTCGGCCAGCATCGGCCTGGCGGTGCTCAGGCCCGGCAGCGATGACCTGGCCGGGCTGCTGCGCCGGGCCGACCATGCCATGTACTGCGCCAAGCGCAACGGCCGCAACCAGATCCATGATGGCGCGCGCACCACGACGGCCGGCGAGCCGGTACCGGCCTGAACCGCCCGCGCGCGGAAAAACGCAGCGGCGGCCGCCTTTTGCCCGATAATGGGCCGATGACAACCCGACTCAACAAGCATATCGCCGACACCGGCTTCTGTTCCCGGCGCGAAGCCGACCGCCTGATCGGCGAGCGCCGCGTCACCGTCAACGGCCATCCGGCCGGCACCGGTGCGGTGGTGGGCGAACAGGACGTGGTGCTGGTCGACGGCCAGCCGCTGCGCGCGCGCGAAGCGAAGAAGGCTGGTGGCCGCAAGCACGTCTACATCGCGCTGAACAAGCCGGTGGGCATCACCTGCACCACCGAGAGCTCGGTGAAGGGCAACATCGTGGAGTTCGTCGGCCACGAGCAGCGCATCTTCCCGATCGGCCGCCTGGACAAGGATTCGGAAGGCCTGATCCTGCTGACCAGCAACGGCAACATCGTCAACCAGATCCTGCGCGCCGAGAACGGCCACCAGAAGGAATACATGGTCGCGGTCAACAAGGCCGTCACCGATGAGTTCCTGCGCGGCATGGCCCGTGGCGTGCGCATCCGCGATGAAGTGACGCTGCCGTGCCGGACCAGCAAACTGGCCAAGTTCGGCTTCCGGATCACCCTGCAGCAGGGCCTGAACCGGCAGATCCGCCTGATGGCCGCCGCGTTCGGCTTCCGCGTCACCCAGCTGCGCCGCGTGCGCATCGACAACATCAAGCTCGGCGCGCTCAAGCCGGGCCAGTGGCGCAACCTCACCGATGCCGAGCTCAAGGGCCTGCTGCCCAAACAGCTGGACTGGTGATGCCGGGCGTCACGTGTTGACGCCACCCGGGCTAGACTGCGCAGGCACACGCTACCGCCTGCCACGATGATCAAGCCGTCCAAACCGGACAACGAAGCGCAGCGCCTGTTGGCGCTGCAGCGGTACCAGATCCTGGACACGCCCCGCGAGCGCTCCTTCGACGATCTGGTCACGATCGCCACCGCGCTGTGCGGCACCCGCATGGGCGCGGTGACCCTGGTCGACCAGGACCGCCAGTGGTTCAAGTCGCGTCAGCTGCTCGAGGCGGCTGAAACGCACCGGGACATTTCCTTCTGCGGCCACGCCATCCTGCAGCCGGACCAGGTGATGGTGGTCGAGGACGCCCTTGCCGATCCGCGTTTCTTCGACAATCCGGTGGTGGTCGACGATCCGCATGTCCGGTTCTATGCCGGCGCCCCCCTGCTGAGCAGCGAAGGGCTGCCACTGGGCACGCTGTGCGTGTTCGATGCCCTTCCGGGGCACCTGAGCGTGGGCCAGCGCGAGGCCTTGTCGGCGTTGTCGCGACAGGTCTCGCTGGTGATGGAGCTGCGCCGGTATGCCCATGAGATCCAGCAGCACATGACCGACCGCGCCTGGTACGAGCAGCGCCTGGCCGAATACAACGAGCTGCTGGAACAGCAGAACGCCGACCTGGCCGAGCAGAGCCGGACCGATCCACTGACCGGCCTGCCCAACCGCCGCGCGATGAGCGCCGCGCTGGAAGCGGCCGTGGTCGATGCCGATGGCCAACCGCGTGCGACCGCGGTGGCGCTGCTCGACATCGATCACTTCAAGACCGTCAACGATCTCTACGGCCACGCCACCGGCGACCATGTCCTGGCGGAACTGGCGCGGCTGCTGCGCGCGCATTTCGCCGGGCACGGCCTGGCCGCGCGGTACGGTGGCGAGGAGTTCGTGGTGCTGATGCCGGATACCCCGCTGGCCACGGCCGAACTGCAGTGCGACTTCCTGCGCATGGCGGTGGCCGATCTGCCGCTGGGCCTGCCGCTGACGATCAGCATCGGGGTGGCCGCGCACCGCCATGGCGACGCGATCGAGCAGACCCTGGCCCGCGCCGACGCGGCGCTGTACCGGGCCAAAGGCGACGGCCGCAACCGGGTCATCCGCGCCGACTGAGGCCGGCTTCGCCTCACTCGGCGATGTTGCGCGCCTCGGAGGTCGCCAGGATTTCCGGGTGCTGGACCTTCCTGCGGCGGTTGAGCAGCGGGTGCAGGAACACCGCGCCGACGATGATCGCCACGCCCGCATAGAACAGCGGCGTCAACTCGCGCTGCTCGCTGAGCAGCACCATCGCCAGCAGGATCGCGTAGACCGGTTCGAGGTTGGTCACCAGCTGCGAGGTATAGGCGCTGATATGGCGCAGCGCCACCAGCGCGAGTGCGAACGGCAGCAGCGTGCACAGCCCGGCCAGGGCCAGCAGCAGCAGGCCGTCGTGCAGGTCCGGGATCACCCACAACGGGCTGGCCAGGGCCGGCAGCAGGAACGGCAGCGCCGGCGCCAGCAGGGTCAGGGTGAGGGTGCCCGCACCGAGTTCCAGCGCGGTCACGGTCAGCGGGTCGGCGTGGCTGACCAGGCGCTTGTTGAACGAGCCGAAGATCGCCACCAGCAGCGCCGACAACGCGCCGATGAGCACGCCCAGGCGCATGCCGTCCGGCACGCCACCGACCACCAGCGCGACGCCCGGCAGCACCAGGAGGCCGAAGGCCAGCTCGCGGAACTGGAAGGGCCGCTTGGCCACCCAGGGTTCGATCACCGCGGTGAACACCGGCGCCAGCGCAATGCAGGTGGCCGCCACCGAGGCATTGGCCAGCTTCACCGCGCCGTAGAAGGTCAGCCAGTGCAGGGCGACCAGGGCGCCCACGCCGCAGTAGCCGGCCACCAGACGCGGCGACAGCTGGCGCAGGCCGCGCCAGACGCGTGGCACCAGCGCCAGCATCGCCACCACCAGCAGCATGCGCCACCACACCAGCGGCAGGGCGGGCAGGGTGATCAGCTTGCCGAGGATGGCAGTGACGCCCCACAGCAGCACACAGAAATGGATTTGCAGCAGGGCTCTGCGGGTATCGGTCATCGGCATCCGCATATTGTGCGGCAAGCCGCGCCGCGAAGGATGCCTTCCACGCGATCCGCTGCACGGCCGTGGCATCCTGCGGCGATGACACGCCTCCGCACCGATCCCGTCCGTGCCGCCCCGACCTCCGCGCTGCGCGCCTGGGCCGGCCTGACCGCGGTCATTGCCGTGGCCTCCCTGCTGCTGCAGTACCACCTGCTGCTGCGCACGCCCGGCCTGGGTGCGGCGGACGCGACGCTGCGCTACCTGGGCTACTTCACCATCCTCAGCAACATCGGGGTGGCCGCGGTCTGCCTGGCACTGGCCCGCGGCCGTGGCGACGGCCTGGCCGGCCCCGTTCCGCGCGCGGCGGTGGCGTTGTTCATCGGCATCACCGGGTTGATCTACGTGATCATCCTGCGCCCGTTGTGGCACCCGCAGGGTGCGCAATGGTGGGCAGACGCGGGACTGCATTACGCGGTACCGGTGCTGTACCTGCTGGACTGGCTGGCCGGCCCGCACGGTGGCCTGCACCGGCGCGGGCTGCTCGGCGCGCTGGCGTTTCCGACGGTCTATCTCGGCTGGGCGCTGCTGGTCGGCCGGGTCAGTGGCCAGTACCCGTACCCCTTCCTGGACCTGGGCACGCTGGGCCTCGTGCTGGTCCTGCGCAACGTGCTGGCCGTGGCGGTGGTGTTCGTCGTGTGCGGCGGGCTGCTGTGGTGGCTGGATGGCGCGCTGGCGCAACGCAGCCGGCGCGGATAAGCGCGTCAGCCGCCGCGGAGCTGCTGCAGCTGGTCGCGCAGGGCCATGGCCGCGCCGGGATTGCGCTGCTTGGCCGCCCCGATGAACAGCACATAGACCTCGCGTGGCGGCGAGGCCGGCACCTCGGCGCCGAGATGGGGCAGCTCCGGATTGTCCTCGCCCCGGGCCCAGCGCATCGCACGCAGGCACCACTGCTCCATCGCACGCGCCGGGTAGCCGGCGCGCAGGTTGGCGCGCGAGCCCATCAACCGCGCATAGAGGAAGTCCGCCGTGGGGTCGGCGAAGCTGGGATGCTCGTCCGAGCCACTGAACACCAGCGCGGCGCCATGCGCACGGGCGGCGGTCAGCAGCCCAGGCGTCCACGCTGCGGGATTGCGCACCTCCAGTGCGTGCTGCAGGCGGTGGCCATCGACCTTGCGCGGCAGCATCGCCAGGAAGCGCTCGAACTCGGCCGCACCGGCCGGATGGCTGTCGCCGAACTGCCAGATCAACGGCCCCAGCCGGTCCTCCAGTGCCGCGATGCCATCGATGAAGCGCTCGGCACGTTCGCCGACCGTGGTGAGGTCATGGGTCTGGGTGATCGTGCGCGGCGCCTTGGCCGAGAAGCGGAAACCTTCGGGCGTCTGTTCGCGCCACTGCGCATAGATGGCCGGCTTCTGCGCGCGGTAGAACGTGCTGTTGATCTCGATGCAGCCCAGCTGTTGGCTGGCGTAGGCCAGTTCCTCGCGCTGCGGCAGCCCGGCGGGATAGAACGTACCGCCGCGCCACGCCGGGAACACCCAGCCACCGATACCGGTGCGGATGGAGCCGGCCGCTGTGCTCATGCGCCGCCCGCGGGGTCGGCCCACGGATCGTAGCTGCCGAACCACCACAGATAGCCTTCCAGGTCCCGGCAGGCGTAACCGCGACCGCCGTAAGGCTGGTCGGCGATCTCCATCACGATCCGCGCACCGGCGGCGACGGCACGCGCATGGTGCGCGTCCGGGTCGGCGACGATGACGCAGGCCGTCTGCGTCTGGCGGCCGTCGACCTCATCGGGGTGGACGCTGTAACGGCCCCATTCGCTGGCGTTGTCCACCGAGCCCAGCATGATCATGCCGTGGCCGTACACCAGTTGGGCGTGGTGGACGGTATCGCCATCGGCGTACACCGCGTGTTTCTGGAAGCCGAACGCCTGCTGCAGCCAGGCAATCGCGGCGTGGGCATCGCGGTAGCGCAGGCAGGGAATGATGGTGGCGGTGGTCGCGGCGGGCGCGGTCATGACGGGCCTCCTTCTGGCACAGGCGAGCCTGATCCGGGCCGCGTTACCATCGTGCGAAACCGGGGCATCGCGACCCTCGACGCCCCCGCCACACGCAACCGGAGACACTGCTTGAACACATCCTGGATCGGAGGCGCCGTGCTGCTCGCATGCGCACCCTTGGCATCGGCCGCCCTGCCGGCCGAACTGCAGCGGCTGGACGCCACCATCGAACGCGCCCGCACCGAGTTCGACATCCCCGGCATCGCCGTGGCGGTGGTCAAGGATGGCAAGGTGGTGATGGAACGCGGCTACGGCGTGCGCGAACTGGGCAAGCAGGATCCGGTCCAGGCCGATACGCTGTTTGCGATCGCCTCCAACACCAAGGCGTTCACCGCCACCTCGCTGAACCTGCTGGCCGAGCAGGGCAAGCTGAAGATGGACGACCGTGTGATCGATCATCTGCCCGGCTTCCGCATGTCCGATCCGTACGTCACCGGCGAGATGCGCATCCGCGATCTGCTTTCGCACCGCAGTGGCCTGAGCCTGGGGGCGGGCGACCTGCTGTTCTGGCCGACCACCTCCTACAGCAACAAAGAGGTGGTGCAGCGTCTGGGCAAGGTGCCGCTGAAGGCGGGTTTCCGTGATCGCTATGCCTACGACAACATTCTCTACGCGGTCGCCCAGCAGGTGATCGAGCAGGTGTCCGGGCAGACCTATGCGGACTTCCTGCAGCAGCACATCTTCACGCCGGTCGGGATGCGCGGCACCCGCTACAACGCTGACCATCTGCAGCCCGGCGACAACGCCGCGGTCGGACACGCCAAGTTCGATTTCAGCCAGCTGCGCACCGTCGCGCCGCTGACCTGGTCCAACAATGCCGGCGCCGGCGGCATCTATTCCAGCGTCCACGATATGGCGCGCTGGATGAACGTGCAGCTGGCCCACGGCACGCTGGAGAACGGGCAGCCGTTGTTCACCGCCAAGACCCAGCAGGCGATGTGGCAGATGATCACGCCGCAGGTCGTGCCCGAGCCGAGCGTGCCGCAGCTGGCCGCGGCGCGGCCGAACTTCGCCGGCTATGGCGAAGGCTGGAGCCTCAGCGACTACCGCGGCCAGAAGCTGGTCTGGCATACCGGCGGCTGGCCGGGGATGGTGTCGCGCGTGACCCTGGTGCCGGAGCACAAGCTGGGCATCGTGGTGCTCACCAACCAGGAAGTCGGCGCGGCCTTCAACGCCATCACGATGGAAGCGCTGGACGCTTACCTGCAGGCCCCGGCCACCGACTGGGTCGCCGCCTATGCCGCTGCCGTTGCCAAGTCACAGGAGAAAGCAGACGAAGGCTGGGCCAGGCACCAGGCCGCGCGCGATGCGAAATCCAGGCCGTCGCTGCCGCTGTCGCGCTATGCCGGTGGTTACCGCGACGCGTGGTACGGCGATGTATTCGTCGAACAGCAGGGCGGCAAGCTGCGCCTGCGCTTCGGCAAGACCGCGCAGTTGATCGGTACGCTGGAGCATTGGCAGCACGATACCTTCCTGGTGCGCTGGGATGATCGTTCGCTCAATGCCGATGCCTTCGTGAATTTCAGCCTCGATCCGGACGGCAAGGTCCGCGAGGTGCGCATGCAGGCGGTGTCCTCGCTCACCGATTTCAGTTTCGATTTCCAGGACCTGCTGCTGATGCCGATCGCCGTGGAGGCCAGGGGCTGAACCCCGTCGCCAGCCTGTGATGGGGGTGAGAGTAAAAGGGCAGGCCGCGGTGGGATAATCGCGGCCTGTTTTGTTTTTGGTGCACTGCGATGTTCCGCTGGTTCGAATCGATTATTCCGGTCTTCCCGCCGATCGACGCGCGCATGCCACCCCGCAAGGTGGTGCCGTTCTATATCCATTACCTGCGCCCGGTCTGGCCGGTGCTGCTGGCCACGTTGATCGCCGGCCTGCTGCTGGCACTGGTCGAAGTGGCGATGTTCGATTTCCTGGGCCGCATCGTGGACATGGTCGCCGAGCAGCCCGGCAGTGATTTCTTTGCACGGCATGCCAACACACTGCTGTGGATGGCCGGCATCACCCTGATCGCACGGCCGCTGCTGGTATCGCTGCACAGCCTGCTGGTCAACCAGGCGATCGTGCCGGGCTTGAGCAACCGTTCGCGCTGGCTGATGCACAACTACGTGGTGCGGCAGAGCCTGAGCTTCTTCCAGAACGACTTCGCCGGCAGCATGGCCAACCGGGTGATGCAGACCGGCACCTCGCTGCGCGAGTCGGCGGTGCAGATGGTCGATTCGGTCTGGTACATCCTGGTCTACACCGGCACCGCGCTGTACCTGTTCGCACAGGCCGACTGGCGGCTGATGATCCCGCTGGCCCTGTGGATGGGCAGCTACGTGGTGATCATGTGGTACTTCGTGCCGCGCGCCAAGGAGCGGGCGTGGCTTGCCTCGGAGGCGCGTTCCAAGGCGATGGGCCGCATCGTGGATGGCTACACCAACGTGCCCACGCTGAAGCTGTTCGCCCATGGCGGGCGCGAGCAGGCCTACGTGGCCGAAGCGATCGGGGAACTGGCGACCAAGCACCGCGGCCAGACCCGTGTCACCACCGGGCTGGAAGTGACCATCGCCGTCGTCAACGGTTTCCTGATCGTGGGCACGTGCGCGCTGGCGCTGTGGCTGTGGAACGGTGGGCACATCACGGTGGGCGCGATCACCCTGGCCACCGGCCTGGTGATCCGCATCCACAACATGTCCGGCTGGATCATGTGGACGATCAACGGCATCTTCGAGGATATCGGTACGGTGCAGGACGGCATCACCACCATCTCGCAGCCGCTGACCGTGCAGGACCGTGCCGATGCCGTGCCTTTGCTGGTCAGCCAGGGCGCCGTGCATTTCGATCACATCCATTTCCATTACGGCAAGAGCGGCGGGGTGATCGCCGGACTCGATCTGAACGTGAAACCGGGCGAGAAGATCGGCCTGGTCGGTCCCTCGGGTGCCGGCAAGTCGACCCTGGTCAACGTGCTGCTGCGCCTGTACGACCTGGAAAGCGGACAGATCCGCATCGACGGCCAGGATATCGCAGGGGTTACCCAGGAGAGCCTGCGCCGGCAGATCGGCGTGGTCACCCAGGACACCTCGCTGCTGCACCGTTCGATCCGCGACAACCTGCTCTATGGGCGCCCCGATGCGACCGAGGAACAGCTGCATGCGGCGGTGGCCAAGGCGCGTGCCTCGGCCTTCATCGACACGCTGGTGGACGGGGAAGGGCGTCGTGGCTATGACGCGCACGTCGGCGAGCGCGGGGTGAAGCTCTCCGGTGGCCAGCGCCAGCGCATCGCGATCGCACGGGTGCTGCTCAAGGATGCGCCGATCCTGGTCCTGGACGAAGCCACCTCGGCACTGGATTCGGAAGTGGAAGCGGCCATCCAGGACAACCTGGACGAACTGATGACCGGCAAGACGGTGATCGCGATCGCGCACCGGCTGTCCACCATCGCGCGCATGGACCGGCTGGTGGTGATGGACCAGGGCCGCATCGTGGAGACCGGCACGCACGCCGAGCTGATCGCGGCGGGCGGGTTGTATGCACGCCTGTGGGCGCGGCAGACCGGTGGATTCGTGGCCGCCGACGCGTAGATCCACGCCCTGCGTGGATGCAGCTGGTTCCGTGAAAAAAAAACGGCCCGGGATCCCCGGGCCGTCTGCAGGCTCATCCACGCATGGCGTGGATTTACTCGATCGGCTGGTCCAGCATCAGCTGGCGCGCGAAGCGCACCGGCGGAGCGCCGTAGGACAGCATCTGGTCGTGGTAGGCCTTCAGGTTGAACTTCGCCCCCTGCTTGTCCTGCACGGCCTTGCGCGTGTCGAAGTGTTCCTGCGCGCCGACGAAGTAGGTCGGCAGCTGCGCGGAGGTCAGCTGTGCACGCACCCACTTGCCCGAGGCTTCGCTTTCCTGCTGGAAGGCGTCATGGGTCATCAGGTGCATCGCCTGCTCACGCGTCCAGTTGTCCACGTGCACGCCCTGGTCCAGGATCGCGTTGGAGATGGTGCGCAGGTAGAACTTCAGCTGCACCAGGTGGAACAGCGGATCGTTGTCCAGGTAACCCTGCTCCTGCATCATCCGCTCGGTGTAGACCGCCCAGCCTTCGGCGAACAGGCCCGAACGCAGCACCGCGCGCAGCGTCGACGGGAACTTGCCCGAGTGCCAGCCTTCCAGGTAATGGCCCGGCGTGCCTTCGTGGATGCTCAGCAGGTGGATCATGCGGCTGTTGTATTCGCGCAGGAACGAATCGACCTGCTTGTCGGTCCAGTCGTCCGGAATCGGCGAGACCGCGTAGAAGGTCTTCAGGTTCTTGTCGAGCGGGCCCGGCGAATCGCAGTAGGCCACGGCCACGCCACGCTGGAATTGCGGCATCAGGATAATGTCGACCGGGGAATCCGGCAGCGTCATCAGGTCGTGCTTGCGCACGAATTCGGTGGACTGCTCCAGCGCGGCCTTGGCGTCTTCAACGACCTTGTCGCGTGCCGGCTTGTCGGCATACGCCAGCTCCAGCGCGGCTTCGATCGCGGCCTGCTGCTGCTCGTCGCTCGGGTTGGCCGGCAGCGCCGGGGCGCCGGGCTTGTCCTTGAGCACGGTCTGCGCGATGCCGTACATGTCCTGGCGTACGCGCTTGAGTTCGGCACGCGCGCGCTCGCCGATCTCGGCGCGCGAGAGCGAGGAGTTCAGGGCGAACTTCAGCTTCTGGTCGTACAGGTCGGCGCCGATGCGGAAGTCACCCTTGGCGTTCGGCACCAGGGTCTTGTCCAGCCAGGTCTGCTGTTCGTCGACGGCCTTCTTCAGGCCGTCGATCGCGGCCTGCAGACGCTTCTGGTCTTCGGCCGGCAGTTCCCCGATGTGCGGGGTGATGAAGGTATCGACGATGCTGAGGATGCCGCGGTTCTGCTTGGCCACGGTCTCGGCATGGATCTTCGGCACGCGGGCCGGGTCCAGGTTCTCGCGGGCCTGGGCGAAGATCTGCGGCAGCTTCTCCATGCGCGCGGTCGCCGACTTCAGGCGGTCGGGCAGCGGCGCGAACTCACGCGCCATCAGGCCGTACAGCGCGCTGCCGGCCATGCCGTTGTACATCTGCGGATCCCACTTGGGCGACTGCAGAACTTCCGCCGTCCAGACTTCGGACTGCAACTGGTTGCGCAGGATCGCCGCATCCACCTGGTTTTCGCGCGAGAGCTTGCTGACATCGATCTTGTCCAGGTCGCCCAGCAGCGCCTTGTACGCGGTCAGCACCTTCTGCTGGCCGGCGGCGCTGAGGTCGTCGATCTCGCTGTCGTAGCGATGGTCGCCGATCTGCGTGGCGCTGATCGGGGACAGCTGCATCCAGGTGTCCAGGGCGCGCTTGGACAGGTCGGCGAAGGCCGCATCGACCGCGGCATCGCCGGCCGGGGTGGCCGCTTCGGTGCCGGTGGCGGGCGTCGGGGAGTCGGCCTGCTGGCAGCCACCAAGGGCGGCGATCAGGGCGAGGGCAAGCAGATGCTGGCGCATCGGTGTTCCTGTACTGGGGACAATCCCCGAGCATAGGGCCGATGGCCCCCTTTGTCCCCGTGCCATTGGATTACCATGCGCTGTGAAATTCACCGCCGTTGATGGAGCTGCACTGTGACTGGATGGACAGGAGGGGCCCGCGCCGGGCTGGCAGGGATGCTGCTGTTGGGCCTGGTGGCCTGTGGCCGCGGCGCGCCGAACTACGCCGCCGATGCGGCTGCCGGGGCCGTCGCGTCGCCGGAAGGCGCGTTCCTGGCCTACGAACACGACATCCGCATCCAGCTCGATGCGCAGCGCATCAGCGCGCGGGTCAAGGCGGTCTCCGAGGCCTGCCAGAGCAATCGCTTCGGCGACTGCGCCGTCCTGCAGGTGGGCGAGGAGGGCGGTGAAACCCGGTCCGGCTCGATCCGCGTGCGCATCGCGCCGAAGGGCGTGGAACCGATCATCGCCCTGGCCGGTGAAGGCGGCGATGTGGCCTCGCGCAATACGCATGCCGAAGATCTGGCCCAGCAGGTGGCCGATACCGCGCTGACCCAGACGCGGTTGCAGAAGGAACACGCGCAGCTGCAGGCGTATCAGCAGCGCAGCGACATGAAGGTGGCCGACCTGCTGGCGGTCTCGCAGCGCATGGCGGAGATCGAGGCCGGGCTGGAGCAGGCCAACAGGGACGCGGCGCAGCAACGCCGGCGGATCGACACCCAGCTGGTGACGATGAACTTCGAAGGCCCGGCCGGGCAGCGCAGCCGCAGCGAGATCGGCAAGGCGTTCAGCGAGTTCGGGGCGATCTTCACCACCAGCATCGCCTTCGTGATCCGCGCGGTGGCGGCCCTGCTGCCGGTCGGCGTGGTGGTGTGGGCGGTCGGTGCGGTGGTCGTGGCGCTGTGGCGCCGCCGCAAGCGTCGCAAGGCCGCCGCAGTCGCGCGCTGATGAAACGGGTCGTGCCGCGCCTCAACGCGAGGCACGACCGTTGACTCAACCTTCGTCCTGCTCGTATTCGACGAAGACATCCAGCTCCAGCGCCAGCTCCTGCACGGCATCGCGCACGCGCTGGGCGCCGAGTGCATTGCCGACTTCCACTTCCAGTTCGTGGGTGCCCGGGCCGATGTCGTCGGAGAGGCCGGCCGAGCTGGAATCGTCGTCGTCCATGTGCGGCATCAGGTCGTCGGTTTCTTCGACGTGTTCGATCCCCTCGATGCTCTGCAGCAGGTCGGTGATGGCACGTGCATCGTCTTCGGTGCCGGTGATTCGCAGTCGCAACAGGGCCATGGGTCGAGCCTCGGGGAAAGGGACTCCAGCCTAGCCAGCGGACGGAAAAGGCCGGGTGAGGACGCGCGACCGACCGCGGCGTGCGGTTCAGTCGTGCGTGCCGTCGGCAGGGGGCAGCCCCAGCAGTTCGTCGGGCAGCGCGGGCAGGGGGGTGCGTTCGTCCAGCGCCTCGCGCTTGAGCCAGTCCATGAACGCCTGCGCGGTCGGGCTGAGCGGACGGTGCTCGGCGTGCACCACGTAGTAGGCGTAGCGTGCCTTCAGCGCAGGCCCGGGCAGGCGCACCAGTTCGTAGCGCTGCAGATAGGGCTGCGCGATGTGTTTGCGGGCGAGCACCGCGCCGATGCCGTACACCGCCGCGCGCATCGCATCGGTGCTGTCGCTGAAGGTGTGCAGCGACGGCAGATCCAGCCCGCGCACGCCCGCAGCGCGGAACCAGTCGCGCCAGCCCTGCGGTGACATGTCGCTGAGCAGCGGCAGGGCAGCGATCTGCGCCGGTTCGCGCAATGTCGAGACGCCCGCCAGGGACGGCGAGGCGACCGGGCACAGTTCGTCGTCCATCAGGTGATGCGCGGTCATGCCGGGCCACTGGCCCAGCCCGTAGCGGATGCCCAGCTCCGGGCCGGTCTCGTCGAAGCGGACCAGCTCGGTGCTGGTCTGCAGCTCGATGCGCATGCGCGGATGCTGGTGGGTGAAACGCGGCAGGCGCGGGATCAGCCAGCAGTACGACAGCGAGCGGATGGTGGTGACCCGCAGCGGCACGATGTCGGCCTGGGGATGCAGGTTGCCGGCCACCGCATTGAGATCGCTCAGTGCCGCCGCGGCTGCATCGGCCAGCTGGCGGCCCTCGGCGGTCAGCCGCACGCCGCGCGCATGGCGCTGGAAGAGGACCGTGCCCAGCAGATCCTCCAGCCGCCGCACGTGGTGGCTGACCGCACTGGCGGTGAGGTGCAGTTCCTGTGCGGCATGGGCGAAGTTCTGGTGGCGGGCGGCTACCGCGAACACCCCCAGGGCGGGCAGCAGGGCAGGGCGAAGGATCATGGTCGAGACCCAAATCATATTTGTGGCTTGCACGGATACTACGCGCTTGTGGGCGTGCAACGGCGGGCGGATGCTGTCGCCCTTCCTCCCAGGATTCACGCGCATGTTGCCGTCCCTTACCGCTCGCCCCGCGTGTCTGCCCTGCTTGGGGGGCCGGCCATGAGCGGGGCGCCGCTGGCCGCCGGCGCGGTCGAGCGCGATTGGCGCACGCCGCTGGAGCTGACCGTGCTCGGCGCGATCTGGGGCTGCTCGTTCCTGTTCATGCGCGTGGCCGTGCCGGCTTTCGGACCTTACGCACTGGTGGAGGTGCGGCTGCTGCTCGGCGCGCTCGTGCTGCTGCCGTTCCTGTGGCAGGCGCGGGCGCAGTTTCCGGCCCGCCGCTGGCTGTGGCTGGCGCCGATCGGCCTGATCAACTCGGCCATCCCGTTCGTGCTGTTCGCCTGGGCCGCGCAGCGCGCCCCGGCGGCGATCGGTGCGATCTGCAATGCAATGACGGTGCTGTTCGCCGCACTGATGGCCTTCCTGTTCTTCGGCGAGAAGATCGGCATGCGCCGCGCGATCGCCCTGCTGGTCGGCTTCGCGGGGGTGGTGGTGCTGGCGACGGCCAAGGTCTCCGGCCTGAGCATCGGCGCGGCGGTGCTGGCCGGTGCACTGGCGGCGCTGCTGTACGGCCTGGGCGTCAATCTGGTGAAGCGCCACATGACCGGCCTGCCGCCGGCGGCCTCGGCCGGCGCCACGCTGGGTTGCGCGGCGATCCTGCTGCTGCCGATGGCGCTGACCCACTGGCCGACCGGCCCGATCCCGATGCTGTCCTGGGCCTGCGCGATCGCCTTGGGCGTGGTCTGCACCGGCCTGGCGTTCCTGATGTTCTACCGCCTCATCGCCCGCATCGGCCCGGCGCGGGCCTCCACCGTGACCTATCTGGTGCCGATGTTCGGCGCACTGTTCGCCTGGTTGTTCCTGGGCGAACCGGTGACCGGCGCGATGGTGGTGGCGGGTGTGCTGATCCTTGGCAGCGTGGCGGCATCGCAGCGATAGGCCGGCGGGTCCGCGTGCAGCCACCCATGGGGTGGCTCTACCGGGGCATCCGGACGCTGACGCGTCGGTTATCTCATCCTCAGCGCACGGGCACCGGGATGTTGCACAGGTCGATGTGGCCCGCCGGGCGCTTGTAGAAATCATCGACGCGGTTGCGGCGTGCTTCGGTCGCATCGGCGAAGGTCCTGGAGTCGGTGCGCAGCACCTGCAGCTTGGGGCGCTCCGCCGCCGGGACGTCGCTCGCACGCTGGATCGACTGGATCGCGGTGCGCTGCGCCGGATCGGTGTAGAAGCCCATCGGCGCCGGGCCGCGCGGCAGGGCGCTGAGCAGTTCCATGCCCTGCAGCACGCGGCCGACGACGGTGATGTTGCGGTCCAGCTGGCGCGGTGCCTGTCCGGTCACCACGTACAGCTCGGCGCCGATGCTGCTGTCTTCCTCGTTGTTGCGGCCGGCACCCAGCGCGCCATAGCAATGCGCCAGCCAGGTCTTGCCGTCCTTGCGGTCCTGGCCCACCGGGAAGCCGTCGACGAAACCGGTCTGGTCAGCCCAGCCATCACGGTCGGGCAGCAGGCTGACCTTGAGCCCCTTGCTGTCGCGCTGGAACTCGGCCGGGAGCTTGCGCGTGGCGCTGCCGAGCGGCTTTGCCTTGGCGGCATCATCGGCGTCGGCATCGCCGAACTGCACCACGAAATTGTCCTGCGCGCGGTAGATGCTCTCGCCATCCCAGAAATGCTCATGGGCCATGGTCTGGATGTTGGCCACGTGCTGCGGCGCGAATGCCGGGGCCAGCTCGATGATGACGCGGCCGGCCGGCAGGTTCATGTACAGCAGGTTGGCCGGGTCGGGCGTGCGCCAGTCACTGTCCGGCGAGGCGTCCAGGATCTGCTGCGGGCTGCGGTAAGGCGTGGCCGCGCTGGCCAGGGTGGGGAGCAGGCAGGCCAGGGCGAGGGCGAGCAGGGCAGGACGACGTGGCGACATGGCGGACCCGTTCAGGAAGGTAGTGCCCCGATTGTGCGCGAGCACGCCAGCCACGGCCAGCCGGCCATGCCCACCGGCACGGTGACTAACGACACATCCGCTATAGCGAACTTCGGACTAGTGTGGACTCCACGCTAGCGGAGACCGCCATGAGCGACCACGACGTCCACCTGAAGAAGTTCCAGAAAGAGCTCAGCTCCGGCACGGTCTCACTGGCCCTGCTGGCGGTCCTGGCCAAGGCCGGCGAGCCGCTGTACGGGTACCTGATCGCCAAGGAGCTGGAGCGGATCGGCGAGGGCGTGCTGAGCGGCAAGCAGAGCGCGCTGTACCCGGTGTTGCGCAACCTGGAAGGGGCCGGGTTGCTGGAAAGCCATGTTGAACCGTCGGTGGCCGGTCCGCCGCGCCGCTACTACCGCATCAATGACACGGGCCACGAAGTGCTCAGGCAATGGACCGCCGCGTGGCGCGCCACCCGTGATTCCGTCGATTCCGTCCTGGAAGGGGTAACCGAATGAACATCGAGTCCGTGGCCGGTCGGGCCTTGCCGACCACCATTCCCGCGTATCTGGCCCAGCTGCGCGCGGCGCTGCACGACGCCGATCCGGCGATGGTGCAGGACGCCCTGTACGACGCCGAGGAGTACCTGCGTTCGGAGCTGGCCGCCCAGCCCGGCCGCAGCGAGGCCGAGGTGATCGCCGATGTCGCCGGCAGCTATGGCGCGCCGGAAGAAGTCGCCGACATCTACCGTGAGACCGAGATCACCGTGAACCGCGCGCTGCGCACGCCCAGTGCCGGGACGGCGCCGCTGCGACGCGCTACGCCGGTCAGCACCGGCGCGGAATCGGTGCCGCCGCCGGCCCCGCCCAGGCCGCGCTCGGCACTGGCCCGTTTCTTCGGTGTCGCGCTGGAGGCCCGCACCTATGGCGCGCTGTTCTACATGCTGCTGTCGCTCGCCACCGGCACGTTCTTCTTCACCTGGGTGGTCACCGGCCTGTCGCTGTCGTTGGGCCTGATGGTGCTGATCATCGGCATCCCGGTGGCGGTGCTGTTCTTCGGCTCGGTGCGCGGCCTGTCACTGCTGGAAGGACGGCTGGTGGAAGCACTGCTGGGCGAGCGCATGCCGCGCCGGCCGACGTACTCCGACCGCAGCCGCAGCTGGCTGCAGCGCATCGGCGACATGTTCACTGACGGGCGGACCTGGCTGACCCTGCTCTACTTCGTGCTGATGCTGCCGCTGGGCATCGTCTACTTCACGATCGCCACCACGCTGTTGTCGACCTCGATGGGCTTGATCTGGGCACCGGTGGCGGCGCTGTTCTCCAGCAGCTACGTAGGACTGCACATCGACGGCAGCCAGATGCTGCCGGTCTGGATCACACCGCTGCTGGCGGTGGTCGGCGTGCTGCTGCTGTTCGCGACGCTGCACCTGGCCCGCGGCATCGGCCGCCTGCACGGAATGATGGCCAAGCACCTGCTGGTGCGGCTGTAAACGGGACACGAGGATTCGGTAGTGCCGGCCGCTGGCCGGCTCCCCAGGCTGCTGGATGAAAGCGCAGCCGGCCAGCGGCCGGCACTACCCACAGCGTGCCCCCCGAGTCGGGGGGGCGTTCGTCAAGCGTTCTACCGGCGCTGCAGGCACCGACCGTTGGTCGGTACGGATCGCTCAGCCCGCTTTACGGCGCAGCGGCGTGACGTTGCTCGCGATCTTCGCGGCCTTTTTCGGCTTGCTGGCCACGGTCTGGGCATGGGCGGCGAAGAAATCGCGCACCTTCGGGTAGACCGTTTCGCGCCAGCGGCGGCCGCTGAAAATACCGTAGTGGCCGGCGCCTTCGACGATGAAGTGTTCGCGATGCGCGGCCGGGATGCCTGTGCACAGTGCCTGCGCGGCTTCGGTCTGGCCGAGGCCGGCGATGTCGTCCAGTTCGCCTTCGATGCTCAGCAGCGCAGTGCCGGTGATCGCGGTGGGATCCACGCGTTCACCCTGCACGTACCACTCGCCGCGCGGCAGCAGGAACTCCTGGAAAACCACGCGGATGGTGTCGAGGTAGTACTTGGCCGGCATGTCGAGCACTGCGTTGTACTCGTCGTAGAAACGACGGTGCGCGTCGGCATCTTCCATGTCGCCCTTGACCAGGTCGGCATAGAAATCCCAGTGCGAACTGAAATGGCGGCTCGGGTTCATCGACAGGAATCCCGCATGCTGCAGGAAGCCCGGATACACACGGCGGCCGGCACCCGGGAAGGTGGCCGGTACGGTGTGGATCACGTTGTTCTCGAACCACGACATCGGGTTCTGCGTGGCCAGGTTGTTGACCGCGGTCGGGCTGCAGCGCGCATCGATCGGGCCACCCATCATCACCAGCGAACGCGGCGTGGTTTCGCCCCGGCTGGCCATCAGCGAGACGGCGGCAAGCACCGGCACGGTCGGCTGGCAGACGCTCACCACATGCAGCTTCTCCGCACCGAGGTGACGGATGAATTCCTGCACATAGGCGATGTAGTCATCCAGCCCGAACTCGCCTTCGCTGCCGGGCACCATGCGCGCATCGACCCAGTCGGTCACGTACACGCGGTGGTCGCGCAGCAGGGTGCGCACGGTATCGCGCAGCAGCGTGGCGTGGTGACCGGACAACGGCGCCACAACCAGCACGAACGGCTGGTTGAGCATGGTGTGCAGCTGGTCGGCTTCATTGCTGTGGCGCTTGAAGCGCAGCAGTTTGCAGAACGGCTTGCTGATCTCTTCGTGGACGACGATCGGCACGCGCTCGCCCTCGACGTCGATTTCGTTGATGCCCCACTCGGGCTTCTCGTAATCCTTGCCGATGCGGTGGAACAGCTCGTTCACAGCGGCCAGGCGATCCGCGCCGGGCATCTGCGACCACCAATGACCTTGATTGGCGAAGAACTTCGCGTTGGCCTGGGCCTGGTGCACCCACGGGGCGAGCAGGTTGCGGGTCAACTCATGCAGCTGATATAGCATGACGTCCAATATGTATGGTCTTATGTTGCCGCGCAGCATAGCGCACCCGTCGCGCGGGCGCGTTAATGCGGCTCCTGTCTCAATTGTTATGGAGACTCAAGGGGCGCCGCGTTCCAACGCGGCCGCATGGCCGGCCAGCGCCGGGGACAGCCAGCAGTGCGAACCCAGCGCGGTGAAGCCGACGCGCTTGAGCTGGCTGCGGTACCAGCGGGCCGGCCGCGCCTGGAAGCCCTCGTGGTCGCCGTCGAAGTCGTCCTCGGCGGTGAACGCCTCCAGGAAGGCAACGCCGGCGGTCAGTTCGGCGAAGCCCTCCAGCGCCGGGCGCAGCTCGCGGCTGGGCACGTAATGCATCACGTCCGAGCAGATCAGCAGATCGACCGGCGCGCACGGGCGCAGCCACGCGAAATCGCCGACCCTGGCCGGGTGCAGGTTGCGGCTGCGGCCGTAGCGGTGGACCGCGTAATCGCTGTTGTCGAACCCGAGGTATTGCACGCGTGGCCGCAGCTTGAGCAGCGGGGCACGCCAGGCACCTTCGCCGCAGCCGATGTCCAGCACGCTGCGGATCGGCCGTTCCAGGTAGTACTCGGCACTGGCCACCGAGAGCGCCACCTTGCGCGCGAGGCGCGCGGCGCCACCGGTCTGGTCAGGCTGGTACCAGCGCTGGAAGTAGGCGGCGTCGTAGGTCTTGTCCATGGAGGATGTGCACGTGGGTGGAAGCGGCGCCTATCGTACGGCGTGACGCGCGTGGATGCGTCGTTGAGGTGTGGCGATGGGTCGCGTCAGCCACCCGTGGGGTGGCTCTACCGGGCGTGCGAGAATGGCGGCCAACCTACGCCAGCCGCGGGAGCAAGCGCATGCAGAGTTACTACTGGGTCAAAACCTTCCATCTGCTGTTCGTGGTGGCGTGGATGGCGGCCGTGTTCTACCTGCCGCGGATCCTGGTCAACCTCAGCGAGACCGCCGGCCAGCTGCCGGTGACCGAGCGGCTGCAGTTGATGGGCCTGCGCCTGTACCGGTTCGGCCACATGATGTTCGGCCTCGCGCTGATCCTGGGCCTGGTGCTGTGGCTGGGCTACCGGGTTATTCCGGATTTCCCGACCATGGTCGCCCCGGGTGCGGCGGGCTGGCTGCATGCCAAGCTCGGCCTGGTGGTGCTGCTGCTGGTGTACTACTCGTGGACCGGGCGGCTGCTGAAAGGCGCGGTCAAGGGCAGGGTGCTGCCGTCCTCGCGCGCGCTGCGCTGGTTCAACGAACTGCCGCTGGTGCTGTTCATTGGCGTGGTCTGGCTGGTGATCGCCAAGCCGTTCTGAAAAAAAAGCCGGGCGCTTGCGCGTCCGGCTCTTCGTCTGCGCCGCAGCCCGATCAGGCTGTTTCGTAGGTCCCGTAGCTGCGCAGGCGCTCGTAACGCTTCTGCAGCAGCTCATCGACCGGCAGCTTCTCCAGCACGTCCAGCTCGTTGAGCAGCACGGCCTTGAGGCGCTTGGCCATCTGGTTGGGATTGCGGTGGGCGCCACCGGTCGGCTCACGCAGGACCTTGTCGACCAGGCCCAGGCTCTTCAGGCGCGGGGCGGTCAGGCCGAGCTGTTCGGCGGCGTCCTTGGCCTTGGCCGGGTCCTTCCACAGGATCGAGGCGCAGCCTTCCGGGCTGATGGTCGAGTACACGCTGTATTCCAGCATCACGGTGCGGTCGCCCACGCCCAGTGCCAGTGCGCCGCCCGAGCCGCCTTCACCGATCACGGTGCAGACCACCGGCACCTTCAGTTCGGCCATTTCCATCAGGTTGCGCGCGATCGCTTCGGACTGGCCGCGCGATTCGGCGTCGATGCCCGGCCAGGCGCCGGCGGTATCGATCAGGGTCAGCACCGGCAGGCCGAAGCGTTCGGCCATCTTCATCAGGCGCAGCGCCTTGCGGTAGCCCTCCGGCTTGGGCATGCCGAAGTTGCGCCTGATCTTTTCCTTGGTGTCGCGGCCCTTCTGATGGCCGATCAGCATCACCGAGCGGCCACCGATGCGGGCCAGGCCGCCGATGATCGCCTTGTCGTCGGCGAAGGCGCGGTCGCCGGCCAGTTCCTGGAACTCATCGCAGATGATGCGGATGTAGTCCTCGGTGTACGGGCGGGACGGATGCCGGGCCAGCTGCAGCACCTGCCAGGAGGTCAGGTTGCGGAAGATCTGCGCGGTGCGCACCCGCAGCTTGTCCTGCAGGGCATTGACCTCGGCCTCGACATTGACCGCAGGTCCGGCGCTGGCGCTGCGCAGTTCCTGGATCTTCGCCTCCAGATCAGCGATGGGTTGCTCGAAGTCGAGGTAGTTCGGATTCATCGGAAACCGTCGTGAAGAAAAGAGGGAAAGTGTAGCCGAATGCGCCGAAAAGCCCCGTACGCCGTCGTCTGGAAACCGACGGTAGCGCAGCGGGGCCAAGGGCGCCAGTCAGGTCAGGGGACGACCAGCGCCGCGCTGCCCATCAGCGTGCTGCGGGTCTGCACGAAGGTGTTGTAGCCCTCGTTGGCCTCCTTGGGCAGGCCCGAGCCCAGCGTGGCGGTCGCGGCGGTGAACGCCATCTGGGCCTGGAAGGCCTCCTGCTGGAGCTGCAGCTGCGCATCGGCGGTGGTGGCCTGCAGGTAACGGCTGTACAGCTCGCGCAGTGGGCCGGCATGGGCTTCGAAGGCCGGATCCAGCGCGGGCAGGGCGGTCGGCGCGGCGTCCAGTGTGTAGACAGGGGCAACGTAGCCCCTGGGCTGCTGGCGCGCGTAAGCGCCCGGCTGGCCCATGCCTGCTTCGACGTAGGCGATGAAATCCGGGGCGGTGAAGATCTTCGCGTTGATCCGGCCGCCGCTGGCGTCCACGTGGGACACGGTCTGGACCTCGGGGAACGGCTCGCGGACGCCGAAGCTCCAGGCCTGGTCGATGAACAGGTCGTGGGTGGCCTGGTACGGCCCTTCGAAGGTCACGCCGCCCAGCGCGATCTGGTTCTTCAGGCTGCCGAAGTGCTGCAGCTTGTCTTCGCCGGTGACATAGATCTCGTTGGCGATCACGTACTCGGCCAGGGTCGGGTTGATCAACCCGCCCTTGCCGCTGGCGTAGACGATGAAACGCACGTCGCCCAGCTGTTCGGTCTGCAGATGATGTTCACCCGGCTTGAGCTTGACCGGCCGCGAGGCGTGCGCGGCGATCGGCAGTTCATTGCCATCGATGCGCAGGGTCAGTGGCGTGGCGCCCGGGTTGTCGATCTCGAAGGTCTGGGCGGGGCCGGAGCAGCCGGTGATGGCGACGGCTGCACTCAGCAGCACGGCAAAACGCTTGATCAAAACAAAACACCTGTGTTGCAACAGAAAAAAGGATCAGTTCGCCCACGGCGGGCTGTAGCGCACCTTCACCGTGCGTACCGCGGGATCGGCGCGCAGGGCGTCGACCAGTTGGCTGTCCACGCGCACGGCGATCTCGCCGGCGACGTCGAGCATGCCGGCCACCGGGCCCTGCTCCGAGCCGAGCAGCAGGTCCAGGCGCAGCGGCGTGCGGCCCGGGCGATGCCGGTCGAGCAGGGCGTTGATGCGGTTCCACACCGCGCCGTCCTGGCGCAGGTCCACCCGCAGCGACAGGCGCGTGGCGTAGTTCGCGCAGATGTCTTCGTAATCCCAGACCTGGCGGATGCGCAGCGCGTAGCCGCCGTTGAACTCGTCTTCGCGCAGGCCGCCCTTGACCACCAGGATGCGGTCCTTGGTCATCAGGTGGCCGAACTCGGCCAGGCCATCGGTGAAGGCGCTGCATTCGACGCGACCCTTGCCGTCTTCGAGCTGCATGAAGATCTGGCTTTCGCCCTTGCGGCGCACGCCGACCACCAGGCCGGCGAGGATCACCGGGGTTTCCTGGCGCCAGGCGCGCTTCTCGCCGTCCTTGCTCGGACGTGCCGGCGGGATCAACTTCTCCAGCTTGCCCAGGTCGGTACCGACCAGTTCCTTGACGTCATCGGCGTAGGGATCGAACGGATGGCCACTGAGGTAGAAGCCCAGCGTTTCGCGCTCGCCTTCCAGCAGCTGTCCCAGCGCCCACTCCTTGGCTTCGGGCAGCTCCAGCTGCATCGCCGTGCTGACCGGATCGGGTGCGCCGAACAGCGAGTTCTGGCCGGAGGCCTTCTCGCGCGCCATCTGGTCCGTGGCCTTGAGTACTTCGGGCAGCTGCAGCATCAGCGAGGCGCGGTTCTTGCCGAGCCCGTCCATCGCGCCGCAGTTGATCATCGCTTCCAGCGTGCGGCGGTTGAGCTTGCCGGATTCGGCGCGCATGCAGAAATCCAGCAGCGACGCATAACGGCCGCCACGCTGGCGTTCTTCCACGATCGCTTCGCAGGCGCCCTGGCCGACGCCCTTGATCGCGCCCAGGCCGTACACGATGGTGTCGGCGCTGGAGGCTTCGAACATGTACGCGGATTCATTCACGCGCGGCGGCAGCACGGTCAGGCCGAGGTTGCGCACTTCGGCGAGGAAGCCGACCACCTTGTCGGTGTTGTCCATGTCCGAGGACAGCGTCGCGGCCATGAACTCGGCCGGGTAATGGCGCTTGAGCCATGCGGTCTGGTAGCTGACCAGCGCGTAGGCAGCAGCGTGCGACTTGTTGAAGCCGTAGCCGGCGAACTTCTCCATCAGGTCGAAGATCGCGTCGGCCTTGGCTTCGACGACACCGTCCTTGGCCGCGCCTTCGCGGAAGATCTCGCGGTGCTTGGCCATTTCGGCCGGCACCTTCTTGCCCATCGCACGACGCAGCAGATCGGCGCCGCCCAGCGAGTAACCGCCGACGATCTGCGCCATCTGCATCACCTGCTCCTGGTACACCATGATGCCGTAGGTGTCTTTCAGGATCGCTTCGGTGCGCGGATCGGGGTAGATGATTTCTTCCTGCCCGTGCTTACGCGCGTTGAAGGAGGGAATCAGGTCCATCGGGCCGGGGCGGTACAGCGACACCAGCGCGATGAGGTCTTCGAAGCGGTCGGGGCGCGCGTCTTTCAGCAGGCGGCGCATGCCCGAGGATTCGAACTGGAACACCGCGCCGGTATTGCCGTTGGCGAAGATGTCCTTGTAGGTGGGCACGTCATCCAGCGGCAGCGCGGTGATGTCCACCGGCGGGATGCCGGCGCGCTCATGGCGCTTGTTGATCGCCTTGACCGCCCAGTCGATGATGGTCAGCGTGCGCAGGCCGAGGAAGTCGAACTTCACCAGGCCGATTTCTTCGACGTCGTTCTTGTCGAACTGGGTGACCGGGTTGCGGCCGCGGCCGCCTTCGTCATGTTCGGCGAACAGCGGGCAGAATTCGGCCAGCGGTTCCGGCGCGATCACCACGCCACCGGCGTGCTTGCCGGCGTTGCGGGTGAGGTCTTCGAGCTGGCGCGCCAGGTCGATCAGGTCGCGGACGTCGTCTTCGTTCTGGTAGCGCTGGATCAGCTCCGGCGAGGCCATTTCCGAATCCTTGCCTTCGCCCATGGCGTCCTTGAGCGAAATGCCCAGGATGTTGGGGACCAGCTTGGAAACGCCGTCGACCAGGCCGTACGGGAAGCCCAGCACGCGGCCGGAATCGCGCACCACGGCCTTGGCCGCCATGGTGCCGTAGGTGATGATCTGGCTGACGCGGTCGCGTCCGTATTTACGCGCGACGTAGTCGATGACTTCGTCGCGGCGGTCCATGCAGAAGTCGATGTCGAAGTCGGGCATCGACACGCGTTCGGGGTTGAGGAACCGCTCGAACAGCAGGTTGTACGGGATCGGATCCAGATCGGTGATCTGCAGCGCCCAGGCCACCAGCGAGCCGGCACCGGAACCACGGCCCGGACCGATCGGAATGCCCTGGTTCTTCCCCCACTGGATGAAGTCGGCCACGATCAGGAAGTAACCGGGGAACCCCATCTTGATGATGGTCGCCAGTTCGAATTCGAGGCGCTCGAAATAATCGGCGCGGGTCTTGCCCGGTGCCAGCGGGTTCTTTTCGAGCCGTGCTTCCAGGCCCTTGCGCGATTCGCTGCAGATCCAGCTGTCGAGGGTTTCGTCCTCGGGCACCGGATAGTTGGGCAGGAAGTACGTGCCCAGGCGCATTTCGATGTTGCAGCGTTCGGCCAGCGCGAGCGTGTTGTCGATCGCGTCGGGGATGTCGGCGAACAGCGCGCACATGTCCTCGGCGGACTTGAGGTACTGCTGGTCGCTGTAGTCGCGCGGACGCTTGGGGTCGTCCAGCACGCGGCCGGAGGAAATGCAGACGCGCGCTTCGTGCGCGTTGAAGTCTTCCGGCTGCAGGAAGCGCACGTCGTTGCTGGCGATCACCGGCAGGCCGCGCTGGCCGGCGGCCTGCAGGGCGAACTGGTTGAAGGCTTCTTCGCCGTCACGGCCGGTACGGGTCAGCTCCAGGTGCAGGCCATCGCCGAACACGCGCTGCCAGTCGGCGAGCTGTTGCTCGGCCAGGTCGTGGCGGCCGTCGCCGGCGAGGCGGCCGGCGAGGCTGTCACGCCCGGCCAGTGCGAACAGGTTGTGGCAACCGGCTTTGAGCCAGTCCGGGTGGACGGCGACGCCGCCTTCGGGGCGGTGGCCTTCCATCCAGGCGCGGGTGAGCAGCCTGGAGAGGCTGAGGTAGCCTTCGCGGTCGCGGCAGAGCAGGGTCATGCGCCAGGGCGTCATGCCTTCTTCGGCGATCATGATGTCGGCGCCCGCGATGGGCTTGATGCCCACGGTCTCGGCGGCTTTGTAGAACTTGACCAGCGCGAACAGGTTGTTGAGGTCCGTCACGGCCAGGGCAGGCAGTTTCAGTTCGACCGCGCGGCTGAGCAGGTTGGCCTGCTTGGCTTTCTTCGGGTCAGCCTGATCCGGCTTCGCCGGGACACGGATGGTCGAATCCGCCAGCGAAAATTCGGTGTGGACGTGGAGATGTACGAAACGGGAAGTGGACATGCCGAACCAATGTGATGCCCGGTCAGGGTAGCCGTGGCGGTGCACGCGAACAAGGCTTGACAGGGGTGTTGCGGGGGCGCGGGCTGGCGGTGGGGTTCAGGTTTCCCGTGGCAGCCGTCATGCGCTGGGGCCGTGCCGGGTTGTGTCCGGCAATGGCATCACTCAGGCCGGAACGCTGCTGCGGTCGGCGTCCAGGCACGCGCGCACGGGGGCGAAGCTGCGGCGGTGCTGGGGGCAGGGGCCGTGGCTGCGCAGCGCCGCGAGGTGGGCGGGGGTGCCGTAGCCCTTGTGCTGGTCGAAGCCGTACTCGGGATGCGTGTCGTGCAACGACTGCATGAAGCGGTCGCGACTGACCTTGGCAAGGATCGAGGCGGCCATGATGGCGCGGTCGAGGGCGTCGCCGCCGATCAGCGCCTGGGCCGGGCAGGGCAGCCCCTTGGGCACGACGTTGCCGTCGATGCGGGCGAACTGGGCGACATGGGCGACGCCTTCGACGGCGCGGCGCATGCCGAGCATCGTGGCCTGGTAGATGTTGAGGGCGTCGATTTCGCCGACGTCCACCATCACCACGTGCCAGGCCAGGGCACGGTCGAGAATCCTGTCGTAGAGCTGGTCGCGGCGGGCGGCGGTGAGCTGCTTGGAGTCGTCCAGGCCGTTGAGGCGCGGGCGGTCGGGGCAGAACACCACGGCGGCGACGGCGACCGGGCCGGCCAGCGGGCCGCGGCCGGCTTCATCGACGCCGGCGACGTAGCGCGGGGCGACGGTGGCCAGGGCAGCCCCGTCGAACAGGGCCAGCGAGGCGGCTGCGGCGTGACGGCGGCTCATGTGGCACGGCGGCGGTCGGGGCCGCGTTCGAGCAGGTCGGTGACGGCATCGGCGGCGCGTGCGGAGGCATCGCGGCGCAGCTGCAGGTGCAGGCGCTCGTAAGTGCCCTGCAGATCGATCACGCGCTGGGGGTGGTCGAACCATTGCAGGATGGCGGCGGCCAGTTTGTCCGGCGTGCAGTCGTGCTGCATCAGTTCCGGGGCAAGGTCCTTGCCGGCCAGGATGTTGGGCAGGGCGAAGCGGTCGACCTTGAGCAGGCCCAGTGCCTTGACGATGCGGTAGGTCAGTTCGGCGACGCGGTAGCCGACCACCATCGGGCGCTTGACCAGCATGGTCTCCAGCGTGGCGGTGCCCGAGGCGAGCACGACCACGTCGGCGGCGATCATCGCGGTACGCGCGTTGCCGTCGAGCAGGTGCGAGTGGGCGACCGGCAGGGCCGAGGCGGAGAGCTGTTCGCTGATCAGCTGGCGGCAGGCGGCGTTGGCGGCCGGGACCACCACGTGCAGGCCGGGGATGCGTTCGGAAACCTGCCAGGCGGCTTCGAAGAACGGTTCGCCGAGCTTGCTGATTTCCCCCAGGCGGCTGCCGGGCAGTACCGCCAGCACCTTCGCGTTGGAGGGCAGGCCGAGCTCGGCACGCGCTTCTTCGCGGTCGCTGTGCAGGGCGATGTCATCGGCCATCGGGTGGCCGACGAAGCGGGCATCGATGCCGTGCCTGGCGTAGATCGGCGGCTCCATCGGGAACAGGCACAGCACCAGGTCGGCGCTGGCACCGATCTTCTCGGCACGCTTTTCGCGCCAGGCCCAGACCGAGGGGCTGACGTAGTGGACAGTGCGGATGCCGCGTTCCTTCAGCCAGCGCTCGACGCCGAGGTTGAAGTCGGGTGCATCGATGCCGATGAACACATCCGGCTGCCACGCGAGGGCGCGCGCGCGGAACTCGCGACGCAGTTTGAGCAGGCGCGGCAGGTGGCGCAGGATTTCGGTCAGCCCCATCACCGCCAGTTCGCTGGCGTCGAACCAGGTCTGGCAGCCGGCGCTGCGCATGGCATCGCCGCCGATGCCGGCGAATTCGGCATTGGGGAAGCGCAGGCGCAGTTCGCGGACCAGGCCGGCACCGAGCAGGTCGCCGGAGGCTTCACCGGCGACCAGGGCGATCCGCACCGGCCGGTCGGAGGTGCGCAGGGCCAGCGTCTGTTCGACGCTGGTCGCCATCGCGGCAAGCGGAATGATCTCGGCGGTCGTGATGCCCGGGGTGTGCCCGCCTGGACCCGTCATCGCAGCAGGGGCCTCTCGGCGCTTTCGATGAAGTCCAGCAGGTCCTTCACGTCGGCGCTGTGGGTGGCCTGTTCGGCCAGCTGGACCTTGGCCTCGGCCAGCGGCAGGCCGGCCACGTACAGGGTGCGGTAGGCGCGCTTGATGCTGGCGATGCGCTCGGCATCGAAGCCGCGGCGCTTGAGGCCTTCGCTGTTGATCCCGCGCGGGCGGCCCAGGGTGTCGCTGCCGACCATGGTGAACGGCGGAACGTCGCCATTGGTCAGTGCACCCATGCCGAGGAAGGCGTGGGCGCCGATGCGGCAGAACTGGTGGGCACCGGCGAAGCCGCTGATGATCACGTAGTCGCCGACGGTGACGTGGCCGGCCAGCGTGGTGTTGTTGGAGAACACGCAGTGGTCGCCGACGTGGCAGTCGTGCGCGACGTGGGTGTAGGCCAGCATCCAGTTGTCGTTGCCGACCGTGGTGACGCCGCCGCCACCGACGGTGCCGCGGTTGATGGTGACGAACTCGCGGATGACGTTGTCATCGCCGATCACCAGTTCGGTGCGCTCGCCTTTGTACTTCTTGTCCTGCGGCTCGCCACCGATCGCGGCATGGCCGATGAAACGATTGTTGCGGCCGATCCGGGTCGGGCCATGGATCGAGCAGTGCGGACCGATCTCGGTGCCGGCACCGATCTCCACGTCCGCGCCGATCAGGCAGAACGCACCCACGCGCACATCCGCAGCCAGCGTCGCCGACGGGTCGATGACCGCGGTGGGGTGGATGAGAGGGGCGTTGTCGCTCATTGCAGTTCTCCTGCCTGGATCATTCGCGGGTGCCGGCGCACAGCACTTCGGCGCAGGCGACGATCTCGCCATCGACCTTGGCCACGCAGTCGTACACCGCCATGTTGCGGATCACGCGCTTGATTTCCACGTGCATCTCCAGCACGTCGCCGGGCACGACCTGCTTGCTGAAGCGGGCCTTGTCGACCTTGACCATGTAGAACAGCTTGGACTGCGCATCGCGGCCCAGGGTGAGCTGGGTCAACACGCCGCCGGCCTGCGCCATGGCTTCGATGATCAGCACACCGGGCATGATCGGCTGGCCCGGGAAGTGGCCCTGGAAGAACGGCTCGTTGATGCTGACGTTCTTGGTGGCGACGATCTTCCGGTTCTCGAAATCGAGCGAGATCACCTTGTCCACCAGCAGGAACGGATAGCGGTGCGGGATCAACTGCTGGATCTGGTTGATGTCCGGCAGATTCTGGTTGTTGCTCATTCCTTCTCCTTGCTCACAGACAGGATGCGCCGGGCGAGCGCATCGAGCTGCTTGAAGCGCGCGGCGTTTTTACGCCACGTGCGGTTGTCGGTCAGTGGGGTACCGGAGGAGTACTCGCCCGGCTCGTGAATGGAGTTGCGCACCACCGACTTGCCGGTGATGACGACCTTGTCGCAGATTTCCAGGTGGCCGACGACGCCGACGGCACCGCCGAGCAGGCAGTAGCGGCCGATCTTGGCGCTGCCGGCGATGCCGGTGCAGCCGGCGATGGCCGAGTGGGCGCCGATCTGTACGTTGTGGGCGACCTGCACGAGGTTGTCCAGGCGCACGTCGTTTTCGAGGACGGTATCTTCCAGCGCGCCACGGTCGACGCAGGTGTTGGCGCCGATCTCGCAGTCGTCGCCGATGCGCACGCCGCCGAGCTGGGGCACCTTGATCCAGTGGCCGGCATCCATGGCCAGGCCGAACCCGTCGGCGCCGAGCACGGCGCCCGGATGGATACGCACGCGCTTGCCGAGCTTGACGCGGGTGACCAGGGTCACGCGGGCGATCAGTTCGCAGCCGTTCTCCAGGGTGCAGTCTTCACCGATGATGCTGCCGGGACCGACGATGCAGTTCTCACCGACGACGCTGCGGGCGCCGATGGTCACGAACGGGCCGATGTGGGCGCTGGCGGCGACCTGTGCGTCCGGATCGATGCAGGCGCTGGGGTGGATGCCCGGGGCGCGCGGCGGTGCGATGTCGAACAGGGCGGCAATCTTGGCGAACGTGGTGTACGGGTCCTTGGCGACCAGGGCGGCGCCCGGCGCGGCCTCGGCATCCTCGGCGCGCAGCACGACGATCGCGGCCTGGCTGTCGGCCAGCTGCGCGCGGTAGCGCGGGTTGGCCAGGAAGGTGAGCTGGCCGGGGCCGGCATGGGCGAGCGTAGCCACGCCATGGATGGCAGTGCTGCCATCACCATGGACCTGCAGGCCAAACTGCTCGGCGAGTTGCTGGGCGGTATAGGTAGGAGTGTTCACCGGGGGAGTTTACCGTGTGCTGCCGAAACGGTCATGCGGGGCGGGGGCTTTGGGTGTCTTGGTCGGTTTGCTGCGGCGTGGCGCATCCGGGGCTATCGCGCGGGTCCGTGGCGGGCAGCCCGATCCTGGACGCGCCGTAAACCCATCCATGGGGGCTCGTGGGCCGCATCCATGCGGCCCAACGGTCCTGGATCGGGCTACCCGCCACGGCCCCCGATGGTTCAACGCGCGCGCGGCAGGGTAGTGCCGGCCGCGGGCCGGCTCTCGTTGATCCCGGACGGTCGTGCCCCCCAACGGTCGGCACCTACCCAAAGCGGCATCGACCGACCAGTCCCAGCGCAAAGCGGCATCGAACGATTAGTCCCAACCCAAAGCGGCACCGACCAACGATTGGCTCGAATCCAAATCGGAAACAATCAATGATCGCTCCCAACCCAACAACGAAAACGCCGGGCAAAGCCCGGCGAATGCGTACCCCGTCTGGTGGAGAGGCCCCCTTCTGTTAAGGGGGCCGCGCCGACGGCGCGGGGGATAGGAGGAATCGTTGGGCCCCAAGGTTTGCTGCGCAAACCTTGGGCAATTCACCTTAGGCGGTCAGAACTGACCGCCAAAGGTGAATTGCAGGCGCTCGACTTCGTCGCCATCTTCCTTCTTGAGCGGGAAGGCGTAGCTGATCGAGATCGGGCCGACCGGGGCGCGCCACAGCAGGGCCACACCGGTCGACACGCGCAGTTCGTTGGCCTTGAAGTTGTCCACGCCGGTGTAGACGTTGCCGAAGTCCACGAAGGCCGAGATGCGGGCCGACGGGCTGTCGAACAGGCGCGGGAAGTAGGCTTCGACCGAACCGACGGTCTTCAGCGAGCCACCCAGCGGCTGGCCGCGGTTGTAGCTCAGGGTCGGTTCCGAACGCGGGCCGAGGGTGTTGTCCTCGAAACCACGCACCGAGTTGGTACCACCGGCGTAGAAGTTCTCGTAGAACGGCAGGCCCGTCGCGGTGACCACGCGGGTGCTGCCATCCGGGTTGGTGATCACGCGGGTGGTGTCATTGCCGTAGCTGTCGCCGTAGCCGACTTCGGCGCGGGTGTTGATGACCAGCTGCGGGATGATCGGCCAGTACTTGGAGAACTGGTAGTTCAGCTTGTAGTACTCGACGGTCGAACCCGGCAGCGTGGTTTCCAGGCCGACGCGCTGGTAGGTACCGCGGGTCGGCATGAAGTAGTCGTTGCGGGTATCGCGCGCCCAGCCCAGCTCGGTGCGCCAGGAATGGAACGTGCGCTGGCCGATGGCGTCGATGTAATCGATGATCGCCTGCGGGGTCGAGCCCTGGTAGGTGGTGATCTGGTTGCTGTCGATGCCCACCATCAGCGAGACGGTGTCGTTCTCGGTGATCGGCACGCCGAACACCACCTGCGCGGCACCGTTGGTGCTGTTGTACTGCGCGGTGTTGAAGTCGGAGTAATCCAGTTCGCGCCAGGACAGGTTGTAGCCCAGCGAGACGCCGTCATCGGTGAAGTACGGGTTGGTGTAGGAGAAGCCGTAACGCTGCAGGTAGCTGCTGCGCGACGCTTCGACCGACACGCGGTTGCCGCCGCCGAGGAAGTTGTTCTGCGACAGCTGCACCGAGGTGGTCATGCCGTAGGACTGCGAGTAGCCCAGGCCGAACACGAAGCTGCCCGAGGTGGTTTCCTTGACGTTGTAGACCACGTCGACCTGGTCGTTGCTGCCGGTGACCGGCGGCGTTTCCACGTCCACCGACTCGAAGTAGCCCAGGCGCTGCAGGCGGATCTTGGAACGGTCGATCGCTGCCTGCGAGTACCAGCTGTTCTCGAACTGGCGCATTTCACGACGCAGCACTTCGTCCGAGGTGCGGGTGTTGCCCTTGAAGGTGATGCGCCGCACCGACACGCGCGGGCCGGGAACGACCTGCATGTTGATGGCCACCGTGCGGTCGGCACGGTTGCTGGTCGGGATCGGGTTCACCTTGGCGAACGCGTAGCCGATGTTGGACAGCGAATTGGTGATCTGGTCCGAGCTGAATTCCAGCAGCGCACGCGAGAACGTGTCGCCGGACTTCTGGATCACCATGCGCTCGACATCTTCCTGCGGGAGGATGGTGTCGCCGGTGACCTTGATCTCGGAGATCTTGTACTGCTCACCCTCGGTCACGCCGGCGGTGATGAACATGTCGCGCTTGTCGGGACTGATCGAGACCTGGGTGGAGTCGATGCTGAAGTCCACGTAGCCGCGGTCCAGGTACCAGCCGTTGAGCTTTTCCAGGTCGCCGGACAGCTTTTCCTTGGAGTACTGGTCATCGCGGCGGTACCACGAAGCCCAGTTGTGCTCCTTGGATTCCCAGGTTTCCAGGATGTCCTTGGCCGGGAACTTCTCGGTGCCGACCAGGTTGACGTGCTGGATCTTGGCGGCCTTGCCTTCCTTGATCGCGATGGCGATGTCGACGCGGTTGCGGTCCAGCGGGCTCACCGTCGGGGTGATGTCCACGTTGTACTTGCCACGGTCGTTGTACTGGCGGCGCAGTTCCTGGGTCACGCGGTCCAGGCTCAGGCGATCGAAAGTACCGCCCTCGGTCAGGCCGATGTCGCTCAGGCCCTTGAGCAGCTGGTCGCTCTTGATGTCCTTGTTGCCGGTGACGGTCAACTTGTTGATCGCCGGGCGTTCCTTGACCGTGACCACGAGGATGTCGCCCTGGCGGTTGAGCTGGACGTCTTCGAAGAAGCCGGTCTTGTACAGCGCACGGATGGTTTCACCGACCTTGTTGTCGGTGATGGTGTCGCCACGCTCCACCGGCAGGTAGGTGAACACGGTACCGGAGGTGATGCGCTGCAGACCATCCACGCGGATGTCGCTGACGGTGAAGGGCTCGGCTGCCTGCGCCAGGGCGGGCGCGCCGAAACCGGCAACGAGTGCGAGGGCCAGCAGGCGGCGATTGGGGAGTCGCGTCATGTCACGTCCGGTTGGAGTCGATTTCAACATTGCGGGATGCCGGCGCATAAGACGACGACAAAAGGAAAAAAGTTCATCGCGGGACCAGGCCGAGGATGTCGTTGTAGAACGCCAATCCCATCAGCCCGGCCAGCAGCGCCAGGCCCACATACTGCCCGGCAGCCATGGCGCGCTCGCTCAGCGGGCTGCCCTTGACCAACTCGATAAGGTAATACAGCAGGTGCCCGCCGTCCAAGATGGGGATGGGCAACAGGTTGATGATGCACAGGCTCAGCGACAGCAGGGCCAGGAAATACAGGAACCAGTCCAGGCCGCGTTTGGCCGAGACATTGGCGACCCGGGCAATGGTGACCGGGCCGGAGATGTTCTGCAGCGAGGCGTTGCCGGTGACGATGCGGCGCATCATGCCCAGCGAATCGCCCGCCATCCGGGCGGTTTCGCGCAGGGCCACTGGGACCGCCGCAAACGGCCCGAACTTGAGTTCGGCGTCATACGCCGGGGCATGGCTCTCGGGGAAGCCGATGCCGATCTGCCAGGTGGGCTGGCCGCGGCCGTCCACGCCCTGGCGGGGGGTGATCTCCAGCGCCAGCCGCTCGCCGCCGCGCAGGACGTCGATCATGCCGGGGCCGCCGCGCTGGCCCAGCGCGGCGATCTGCGCCGGAACCTGGTCGGCGCCTTCGATGCGCTGGCCGTCCACGGCCACGATCAGGTCGCCCGGCAGCAGCACGCCCTGGGCGGCCGCCTCGGGCAGGACCTTGTCGACCAGCGCCGGCTGCAGCCAGAACTGCCAGCTCAGCCCGGTCAGCTGGGGAACACGGCGTTCATCGAAGCCGGCCGGCAGCTGCGAGAGGGGCAGGGTGCGGGTCTGCACCTGGTCCAGGCCGTCCAGGACCTCGACCTTGGCATCGTGACGGTCCATCGCCGCGGTGGTCAGCGCCATGCTGGCTTCACCGGCGGTGGCCACGCTGCGGCCATCCACCTTGACCACGCGTTCGCCCGGCTGCAGCCCGGCGATCTGGGCCATGCCCGTGGTACGGCCGATGGTGGCCGAATAATCCTGCTTGCCGATCACAAACATCGCCCAGAGCAGGGCGATGCACAGGATCAGGTTGGCGGCCGGACCCGCGGCGACCACCGCGATCCGCTGCCACACGGTCTTGTGGTTGAAGGCCTGGCCGCGCTCGGCCGGGTGTACCTCGACCTCGCGTTCATCGAGCATCTTCACGTAGCCGCCCAGCGGGATGGCGGCGATCGCGAATTCGGTGCCGGCGCGGTTGCGGCGCGACCACAGCGGCTTGCCGAAACCGACAGAGAAGCGCAGCACCTTGATCCCGCAACGGCGGGCGACCCAGTAATGACCGAACTCGTGGAAGGTCACCAGCAGGCCAAGGCTGACGATCATCCACCAGACGGATCCGATGAAATCACCCATGGTGATCAGCACTGTAAGAGGGCGTGTGGGGCATTCAGGCGTGGTCGATGGCGGCTTGGGTGATCTGGCGGGCGCGCTGATCGGCGGTCAGCAGGCCCTCCAGTGTATCGGCGGACTCGGTCGACAGTGTTGACAGAGCGTTAGCGACCAGCGCGGGAATGGCAAGGAAAGCTGCCCGCCCCTGAAGAAACGCTGAAACAGCGACTTCATTGGCCGCATTGAGGATCGCCGGGGCGGTGCCGCCGGCCGCCATGGCCTGCCAGGCGAGCCTCAGGCACGGGAAGGCCTCGGTGTCCGGCGCTTCGAAATCCAGCCGGCCCTGGGTCAGCAGATCCAGCCCGCCGACCCCGGATTCGATCCGCTGCGGCCAGCCCAGTCCCACGGCCAGCGTGGTGCGCATGTCCGGCAGGCCCATCTGGGCCAGGGTCGAGCCGTCGACGAATTCGACCAGTGAATGGACCAGGCTCTGCGGGTGGACCAGCACGTCGATGCGCTCGCCGGGGACGCCGAACAGGTGATGCGCCTCGATGACTTCCAGCCCTTTGTTCATCAACGTCGCCGAATCGACCGAGATCTTCGGGCCCATGGACCACTTCGGGTGGGCCACGGCCTGGGCAGGCGTGACCTGGGCGAGCTGTTCGCGGGTGCGGCCGCGGAACGGCCCCCCGGACGCGGTCAGGATGATCCGGCGGACGCCGGCCCCGTCCAGGCTCGCATCGCGCGAGCGCAGGCACTGGAAGATCGCGCTGTGCTCGCTGTCGATCGGGATGATCTCGGCCCCGGCGGCGGCGGCCTGCCGCATCAGCAGCTCGCCGGCCAGCACCAGCGATTCCTTGTTGGCCAGCAGGATGCGCTTGCCGGCCGCGGCTGCGGCCAGGGTCGAGGACAGCCCGGCGGCGCCGACGATTGCCGCGACCAGGGTGTCGCAGACATCGCTGGCGGCCAGCTGGTCCAGTGCCGCAGCGCCCGCATGCGCCTGGGTGGCCAGGCCGGCGTCACGCAGGCCATCGCGCAGGGCGGCATACAGCGATGCGTCGGCGATCACCGCGTGGGCCGGACGGTGCGTGGCGCACAGCGCGACCAGCGCATCGACCTGGCGGCCGGCGGCCAGCACGGTGACCTGGTAACGGTCCGGGTGGCGCGCGATCACATCCAGCGCGGATGCGCCGATGGAACCGGTGGCGCCGAACACGGCGACCTGGCGGGGGGCGGAAGCGCTGGCCATGGTTAGAACCCGAAGATTTCCTTGCCGAGTGCGAACACCGGCAGGGCGGCGAGCACGCCGTCGATGCGATCGAGCACGCCGCCATGGCCGGGGATGATGTGCCCCGAGTCCTTGGCACCGGCGTGGCGTTTGATCAGGCTCTCGTAGAGATCGCCCAGGACCGAAGCGAACACGGTGACCACGGCGGTGATCACCAGGCCGACCAGGTGGCCGCTGTCGATGCCGGCCAGCCAGCCGAAGCCCAGCGCCACGATCAGGCCGGCGACCATGCCGCCACCCAGGCCTTCCCAGGTCTTGTTGGGGCTGATGCGCGGGGCCAGCTTGGTGCGGCCGAAGGTACGGCCGGCGAAGTAGGCGCCCGAATCGGCGGCCCAGACCACGGCCAGCGCGGTCAGCAGCCACAGGTGGCCGTTGTCACCGCTGGCATGGATGAGCACCAGCGAGGCCCAGGCCGGGACGATCGCCAGGGTGCCGGCCAGCAGCTTGAGCGCACGCGCCGGACTGCTCGGGCTGGCGCCGAAGTTGAAAAAGCGCAGCCACAGCAGGGCCAGCAGCCACCACCCGATGCCCACCAGTGCGGCGATCTGATACAGCACCAGCGAGCCGGCATCGGCCCACACGATCAGCACCATCAGCACCAGGTTCAGCACCAGCAGGATGGTGCGGGCGAGGGTGTCCTCGACGTCGGCCAGCTTCAGCCATTCCCACAGGCCGATCAGGAACACGGCGGCCGCGGCGGCGGCCAGCCACTGGGTCGGCAGCATCAGAATGGCGAGGATGGCGACCGGCGCCATGATCAGCGCGGCGATGACTCGGGTCTTGGTCATGGGGAAGAGGTCTCGGTGGCCAAGGCGGCGATCTGGGCGCTGGTCAGGCCGAAACGGCGTTCACGCGAGGCATAGGCGTCGATCGCCTGCTGCAGGACGGCGGCATCGAACTCGGGCCACAGTACGTCGGTGAACCACAGTTCGGTGTAGGCCAGCTGCCAGAGCAGGAAATTGCTGATGCGGGTGTCGCCACCGGTGCGGATGAACAGGTCCGGCGGCGGCAGGTCGGCCAGGGCGACGCGGCTGCTGAGCATCGCTTCGTCGATCTGCTCGGGCAGCAGCCGGCCGGCCGCGACCTCGGCAGCCAGTTCGCGCGCGGCGCGGGCAATGTCCTGGCGGCCGCCGTAGCTGGCGGCGATGCTCAGGGTGAGCGCGCGGTTGTCGGCCGTGCGCTGCTCGGCCAGCTGCATGCGGCTGACCAGGCTGGCGCCGAAACGCTCGCGCTCGCCGATGAAACGCACGCGCACGCCACGGCGATGCAGCTCGTCCACTTCGCGGTCGAGGGCATTGAGGAACAGCTTCATCAACGCATCGACTTCGTCGGTCGGCCGGCCCCAGTTCTCACTGGAGAAGGCGAACAGGGTCAGCGCGGCGATGCCGTGGTCGAGGCAGAAATCGATGGTGCGGTTGACCGCGCGCGCGCCGGCACGATGGCCGATCACGCGCGGGCGACGACGCTTCTGTGCCCAGCGCCCGTTGCCATCCATGATGATGGCGACGTGGCGCGGCATGGGCGCGGCAGAGCCGCTGGTCGGGGCCTGGGTCATGGGGCTCAGACCGCCATCAGTTCCTTTTCTTTCTCGGCGACAACACTATCGACGTCCTTGATGGACTTGTCGGTCAGCTTCTGGATGTCGTCTTCGCCGCGCTTCTTGTCGTCTTCGCTGATCGCCTTGTCCTTGATCAGGCTGGCGATCGCCTTGTTGGCGTCCTGGCGGATGTTGCGGATGGCGATCTTGGCGCCTTCGCCTTCCTTCTGCACCTGCTTGCCCAGCTCCTTGCGGCGCTCTTCGGTCGGCGGCGGCAGGTTCAGGCGGATGACGGTGCCGGCCACGTTCGGGGTCAGGCCGAGGTCGGAGGCGTAGATCGCCTTCTCGACGTCCTTGATCATGCCCTTGTCGAACAGCGTGATGACCAGCGAGTGGCCTTCGGAAACGCTGATCGAGGCGACCTGGTTCAGGGGGGTGTCGGTGCCGTAGGCCTTGACGGTGATGCGATCCAGCAGGGCCGGGGAAGCACGGCCGGTGCGGATGGAGGTAAGGGTGTGCTTCAGAGCATCGATGCTCTTTGCCATGCGCGTCTGCGCGTCCTGCTTGATTTCGTTGAGCATCGCCCGAATCCTGGATGTCACTGGGAATCGGGCGATTATAGGCGAATACCGACCCTTTCCGGGCCGTTCCGGGCGCCCGGCGTGGGGCGCCGCTCAGGCTCAGGCGTTGTCGCGGCCCTGGACCAGGGTGCCGATGTTGTCGCCGTGCAGGATCTTGAGCAGCTCGCCCGGCTGGCCCATGTCGAACACGCGCAGCGGCAGATCGCTGTCGCGGGCCAGCGCGAAGGCGGCCGTATCCATCACTTCCAGGCCGCGGCGGATCACTTCGTCGTAGGTCAGGCTGTCGAAACGGACCGCATCGCTGTACTTGTTCGGGTCCTTGTCGTACACGCCGTCGACCTTGGTGGCCTTCAGCAGCAGGTCCGCGCCGATCTCGATCGCGCGCAGGGCGGCGCCGGAATCGGTGGTGAAGAACGGGCTGCCGACGCCGGCGGCGAAGATCACCAGGCGGCCCTTTTCGAGGTGGCGGATGGCGCGGCGACGGATGTAATCCTCGCAGACGTCGTTGATCTTGATCGCGCTCATCACGCGGGCCTTGGCGCCCAGCTTCTCCAGGGCGTCCTGCATGGCCAGCGCGTTGATCACGGTGGCGAGCATGCCCATCTGGTCACCGGTGACCCGGTCCATGCCGCCAGCTGCCAGGCCGGCGCCGCGGAAAATGTTGCCGCCGCCGATCACCAGCGCCACTTCGGCACCGGCTGCCTGCGCTTCCATCACCTCGCGGGCGAGGCGGTGGATCACCTTGGGGTCGATGCCGTAGTCCTCGTCTCCCATCAGCGCCTCCCCGGAAACTTTCAACAGGATGCGGCGATAGGCGAGCTTTGACATGGCGATCTCTGGGTGCGTGGAAAACGCCCGGATTCTACTGGAAGCCGGGCCATCGGGCAGCATAAATTTGCTGCACTGCGGCGTATGGAGGCGCCGCAGGCGCCGCGGACACGGCCCCGCACGCGGATTCGGCTCAGGCCGGCGCGGTGCTCGGCGAGCGCGCGATGACGCGGTTCCGGCCGAGGTTCTTGGACCGGTACAGCACGTCGTCGGCGGCCTTCAGCAGGTCCTGAACATCGGCGAAACGCTCATATCCCCCCTGGGTGGCGACGCCGGCCGAGAAGGTGACGAACAGCGGGCCGCTGGCGGCCTCGGCCATCGGCGTGTTGACGATGGTGGCCAGCACCCGCCGCACGACTTCAAGGGCGACCGGCTCGGTGGTGTTGGGCAGCAGCGCGATGAATTCCTCGCCGCCGAAGCGCGCCACGGTATCGCTGTTGCGCAGTTGCTCCTGCAGCTTCGTGGCGAACATCCGCAGCACCTGGTCGCCCATGAGGTGGCCGTGGGCGTCGTTGATCTTCTTGAAATCGTCCAGGTCGATGAAGGCGACCGACAGCGGCCAGCCATGCCGGGTGGCGCGCAGGAACTCCTGCTCCAGCACGGCCTCGAGCTGGCGGCGGTTGAGCACGCCGGTCAGGGCATCGCGGTGGGCCTGTTCGGCCAGCCGGTTGGCGCGGGCTTCGAACTCGTCCGCGCGCTGGCGGGCCAGGGCGGCATCCTGCATCTCGCGCAGGTTGCGCAGGGTGGCCAGCTCCTGGGCGTGGTCGATCAGCTGCTGGACGCGCGACGGCGAGAACAGCGGGGTCTCGAACAGCGTGCTGATGTCCGGCAGCGATTCGCCGATGCGGGCCAGCACCTGGTCGAACTGGGCGCTGTCCAGTCCGAGCGTGTCGTGCACCTGCTGCAGGGCGTGTTCGCGCGCGGCATCGGCATCGGGGCCGAGCCAGATGTCGGCCACGGCGCCGGACAGGGCCACGCAGTTCTGGAAATTGTCTTCGCTGGTGGCGGGCGATTCGCTGTGCGCGATGCTGTCCACCAGGTAGCGCGGCAGGCCCCACTCTTCGGCGACCCACGCCCCGACATCGGCATGGGTGCACTGCAGGTGCTCGCCCTCCAGCGCGACCAGGGCGTCGTTGTCGGTCGCCTGGCGCAGCAGCGGCAGGTAGGTGTCCGGTTGCGCCTGGGCGAGCGCCAGCACGCCGATGTCCTGCAGCAGGCCGGCCAGCATCAGCTCCTCGGCCTTGCGCAGGCCACGGGCCTGGCCGAGCAGGCTGGCCGCCAGTGCGCTGAGGATGCTGCGGCGCCACGCGCGCTCACGCAGGTCCTGGCCGTCACCGGCCGCGGTCAGGTTCTGGGTCACGGTGAAGCCCAGCGCGAGGCTGACCGTGGCGTTGAGGCCGAGCATGGTCAATGCCTGGCCGAGGTTCTCGATCCGGCGCCGGCTGGCATACAGCGGCGAATTGGCGATGCGCAGCATGCGGGCGCTCAGCGCCATGTCGATGGCGATGATGTCGGCGGCGGTGGTGATGTCCGCTTCCGGATCCTGCGCCAGTTCGATGATGCGCAGGGCAATACCGGGCGGGGAGGGCAGGTTGCGGCAGAGCGCCAGGGCGGCTGTCAGCTCGGGAGGCATGGCGGGGCTTTCAGTATGTTGGGGCAAGAATACCTGAGGTACATCACAGTTTCGTCCTTGATTTCTTGCGTTGACGCGGCAGATCGGTTTGGGAGTATTGCCCCGATCCGGCACACAAAGCAAAGCCAAGGGTGACGTCGCGTGCAGTACGGCAGGTGCCTGCCTTGGTATCACATCCATCGCAGGAAGGGATGCGGAAGGGGTCTCGGCGGGTGGATTGCGCACATGCACGTCCGGCTCCGTCACCCTTTGCAACGCCGGGAGGCTACCATCGCGCTCCCGTCCCCATGGCAGTCCAGCGCAATGACCGTACGTACCCTCGAGCAGTTCCTCGCCACCACCCAGGAAAAGGATGTCAGTGCCGACGCCTTCGAGCTGGAGAATCCGCATCTGCTGGAAGTCCGTCTGGACGGCATGGTCTGGGCCAAGTCCGGCGCCATGGTCGCGCGCAAGGGGGCGGTCAAGTTCACCCGGGAAGGCATCCTGGAACAGGGGTTGGGCACGCTGTTGAAGAAGATGGCCAGTGGCGAAGGGCTGAAGCTGATGAAGGCTGAAGGTCAGGGCCGCGTCTACCTGGCCGATGCCGGCAAGCAGATCACCCTGCTGCGACTGGACGGGGAATCGATCTTCGTCAATGGCAATGATGTGCTGGCGTTCGAGTCCGGCGTGCAGTCGAAGATCACGATGATGCGCAAGGTCGCCGGCATGCTCTCCGGGGGGCTGTTCAACATCCGTCTGAGTGGCCACGGCATCGTGGCGATCACCTCGCACTACGAGCCGCTGACCCTGCCGGTCAATGCCAGGACGGGGCCGATCTTCACCGATCCGAATGCGACCGTGGCCTGGGCCGGCACCCTGACCCCGGAGCTGGTCACCGACATTTCGCTGGGGACGCTGCTCGGCCGCGGCTCGGGCGAGAGCCTGCAGATGCGGTTCGCCGGTGAAGGCTGGGTGGTGGTGCAGCCCTACGAGGAAGTCACCTTCCAGGCCAAGGGGTGAGCTGAGCCCTGCAAATCCCCCAGACATGAAAAAGCCCGGCGCAAGCCGGGCTTTTCCGTCTTACAGGGACTGCGTTGCGGCAGTCCTGCGATGGATCAGGCCAGGCCGGCCTGCTTCATCACTTCGGCGGCGTAGTCTTCCACCACCTTTTCGATGCCTTCGCCGACCGCCAGGCGCTGGAAGCCGACCACTTCGGCACCGGCGGCCTTCAGGACCTGCTCGACCGACTGGTTGGTGTCCAGCACGTACGGCTGGCCGTACAGGGTCACTTCGTTGACGATCTTGGCGATCTTGCCGCTGATGATCTTTTCCAGGATATCGGCCGGCTTGGACTTGTCCTTGTCGGACATCTTGGCCAGTTCGATTTCCTTTTCCTTGGCGACGAACTCGGCCGGCACATCGGCAGCCTTGTTGTGCGGCGGGTTCATGGCAGCCACGTGCATGGCCAGGCCGCGGGCCAGCTCTTCGCTGCCACCGGCCAGTTCAACCAGCACGCCGATGCGGCCGCCGTGCACGTAGGCAGCGACGTTGTTGGTCGATTCCAGGCGCACGATGCGACGCACGTCGACCTTCTCGCCGACCTTGGCGATGACGGCGGCGCGGGCTTCTTCGATCGACTCGCCGGACGGCAGCTTGGCGGCCTTCAGGGTGTCGATGTCGGCAGCGCCCGAGCTCAGCGCGGTGCCGGCGACAGCCTTGGTGAAGTCCAGGAAGTTGCTGTCCTTGGCGACGAAGTCGGTTTCGGAGTTGACTTCGACCAGCACGGCCTTGCCGCCGTCCTGGGCTGCCACGATGATGCCTTCGGCAGCCACGCGGTCAGCCTTCTTGTCGGCCTTGGCCAGGCCGGACTTGCGCAGCCATTCGGCCGAGGCGTCGATGTTGCCGCCGTTTTCGACGAGTGCCTTCTTGCACTCCATCATGCCGGCGCCAGTGCGCTCGCGCAGTTCCTTGACCAGGGAAGCAGTGATTTCCACGGGATTTCCTCACGAAAGAAAGGGGTTGGGCCGGCATGGTGGCCGGCCCGTATGACAGTGTCCTGTCGTCGCGCCATCGGCTGCGGACAGGAACGGTGGGCGCGCTGCGCCCACCGTGGGCCTGGATCAGGCCTGGGCTTCGCCAGCGGCCGGAGCGTCGGCAGCCGGAGCTTCAGCGGCCGGGGCTTCAGCGGCGGCCGGAGCGGCAGCAGCCTTCTTGGCCGGAGCGCGGCGGGCCGGCTTGGCTTCTTCGGTGGCGGCAGCGTCGGCGAACTCTTCTTCACGGACGGTGGCAGCGTGCGGAGCAGCAGCCTTGCCTTCCAGCACGGCGTCGGCAGCGGCGCGGGCGTACAGCTGCACGGCGCGGATGGCGTCATCGTTGCCCGGGATCGCGTAATCGACCAGTTCCGGGTTGTAGTTGGTATCGACGACAGCGATCACCGGAATGCCGAGCTTCTTGGCTTCCTTGATGGCGATGTCTTCGTGGCCGATATCGATGACGAAGATCGCGTCGGGCAGACGGTTCATGTCCTTGATGCCGCCCAGCGAGGCTTCCAGCTTGTCGCGCTCGCGACGCAGGCCCAGCACTTCGTGCTTGACCAGCTTCTCGAAGCTGCCGTCGGTCTCACCGGCTTCCAGTTCCTTCAGGCGGGCAACCGACTGCTTCACGGTACGGAAGTTGGTCAGGGTGCCGCCCAGCCAACGCTGGTTCATGAAGGGCATGCCGCAACGCTCGGCTTCTTCGCGGATCGACTCGCGGGCGCTGCGCTTGGTGCCCAGGAACAGGATGGTGCCGCGCTTCTGCGCAACGCTGGAAATGAAGTTCATCGCGTCATTGAAGAGCGGAACGGTCTTTTCCAGGTTGATGATGTGGATCTTGCCGCGGGCGCCGAAGATGTACTGGCCCATCTTGGGGTTCCAGTAACGGGTCTGGTGGCCGAAATGGACGCCGGCTTCCAGCATCTGACGCATGGTGACCTGGGGCATTGCAATAACTCCTGATAGGGAACCGGCCGCCACGGGTAATAGTTGGGCGGTCCGCCGCAAGGCGGGTGGTTCCGGGGTTTGGCTTCCCTGTCGCTTCCGTGACCGAACTCCTTGCGGAGCACCCCGGCACGGATATGGGCGGCAGGTGTGGATTCACCGGTGACGTCCGGTGTTGACGTGTTTCCTGCTTCGATGAGGCAGGAGATCCGGTCGATTATAGCCCGGCTTGTGCTGGCGCCGCAATCTCGGGCGCTGCGGAGGGCAGGGCGGCCTCTGCGGCGTGGTCCAGGCGGGCCTGGAAGCGGCCGCCGGCGTAGCCATCCGGGCGCGGCGGCAGGGTCCAGCTGCGGGCGCTGTGCGGCAGGACATATCCCGCCAGCCCGTCGATCAGGCCGTGTCGCCGGCCTTGGGCATCCACGAACGCCAGATCGGCAAGGTGGGCGTGTGCCGCGCCGTCATTGTACAGCCGCAGCAGCGGGGCGCCGGTGCCGCCGGCGATCGCCACCCGCAGCCGCGAGCGGGGCGCCACCGCCTGCGGCTCGAGGAACACCGGCAGCGAATAGCGCGCGGTTCCGGCCGCCGCATCCGGCCCGGGGCTGAGCACCAGCCGATAGGCCTGCTGGACGACGTCGGGGGCGCCGCCAAGCCGGACCACGCGCACCCGCTGGCCCTGGCCTGGGGCGAGGGTGAGATGGACGGGGCTGACCGCGACCCCGCCGGCGGGCAGCAGGTGCTCCTGGTCGCCGGCCTGCTCCCAGCGGTACAGGTGGGCCTGGCCATCCCAGGGCGTGTTTCCGGTGTTTTCCAGCCACACCTCGGCATGCGAGGTGCCCGCCGGGACCGAGACGCTGACCGGGCGGATCTCCAGGGCCCGCACCGGCAGGATGCCCACCACCGCCAGCAAGGGGGCCAGCAGCCAGCGCATCAGTAGGTCACGGTGACCGGGACGGGGCGGTCCGTGGCCTTGAGGGCGGGACTCAATGCCGCGACCTGGGCAGGTACCGGGCGCGTGTCATCGCTGCGCTGCCGGGCCGGCCGGCAGCTGATGTCGCGCGCCCCGGCACCGTGGCAGTCGGCGATGATCCGTACCCCGATCCGCAGCGTGGTGGCCGTGCCCACGCCCGGACGTGCGCCAGCGGGGGCGGTGGCGCAGGCAGCCAGCAGGCAGGCCAGGACGAGGGACGGCGGTCGCGGAGGCATCGAACATCGGACGGCAGGGGATGCGACCGTTAACGGCTGCGATCAGCGCGCCTTGAGCGTTCTTCCCCTCAATAGGTGATGGTCACCGTGATCACGTCGTTGTAGCTGCCCTGGGCGGGAATCGCCCCGGTGGTGGGCGGCGCCCGCCCGTAGACGGTCAGGCTCTGCGCGGCGCCGGTGCCGGTGCCGGCCTGGGTATCGGTGTTGATCGTGTTGCCCCAGCGCTGTGAGCGCGCCGCATCGCGGTAGAGCTCGTAGGGGATGTAGTAGACGCTGCTGTCCGGTGCGGTGAAGCGCATGCGGCGCACGTTGCCCGATGCGTTCTGTCCGTTGTTCAGGCCGATGCTGTAGGCAGTGCGATTGATGCAGGTCAGCCCGATCGTCGAGGTGCGATCGAGGTTGGCGCTGATCGCGCCGGCGTTGCTGCCGAAGTCCATGTCGGTGGTGACATAGGTGCTGCACTGGGGCAGGACGTTGGCGCTGACCGTGAACGGGAACGCGCCGTCGGCGGTTTTGTGTCCGCTGACTCCGCTGGTGCTGGTGCACAGCGTCGGGGGCTGGGCGGTGCCGATGATGCTTTCGTTGTAGGCGTATTCCAGGCTGACGTTGGCGGCGGTGAAGCTGCTGGTAAAAGCGCCGGCCGACAGCACCTGGGCGGCGGGAATCTGGCCATACACGGTGACCGACTGTGCGCCGCTGCCGCCGGTGATCAAGGGCACGCTGTAGCTGAGGGTCACCACCGCCGCCGGCGGTGAAGCGCCCGGCACCGCGCCCCACACCGTGGTGCGTGCAGCGTTGGTATAGAGCTGGAAGGCCATCGGGTCGGCGGTGGCATTGGTCATGCTGCGGGTCGGCAGCAGCGTGCTGCCGGTGCTGCCGGTGCCGATCTTCAGGCAGGCACGCACGCTGGCGCTGCCCAGAAGGCTCAGCGCGGCCGTGTTGCAGGTAATGGTGAAGCTGGTCGTGGCGTTGGTCGGGGTCGCCGCACCATTGGTGATCGTGCCGAACGCCAGGGCGGTCGGTGGCGTGGCCGTGCATGTCGTAGCCGCGCGTGCCGGCGCTGCCCAGCACGACGCCATCACCGCCAGCACGATCGCGAGCGGGCGCACGGCCGTCATGGCAGCGGCGCCGGCAGCGGCAGGCAGCGGAGGGGGCCGATCGAGGGCACGCCCGGCGAGGTCGCGGCGACGGGCCGCGCCAGGTGCACGCGGCAGTGCCCGTCGGGCAGGTCGACCTCGAGCTGGACCGGCGTGGCCACGTCCTCCAGGTAGGTTTCGCCGTCGTAGCCCACCGTGGCGGAACCGCCGCCGGGCAGGCGCACCTGGCTGCCGACGGGCAGGGGGGCGCCGGCGGGATCGTGCAGGACCACATGCATCGCCTGGGTGCGGCGCAGGCCGAAGTTGACGCCCAGCCCTGCGCTCTGCCGCGGCGTGACCCAGGTATCCACGCGATCGGCGCGCATGTCCGCCGGCAGGTCCAGCGTGTCGATGGACAGCCGGTTGCGTTGCCAGGACAGCAACGGGGTGACCAGCAGCAGGCCGTTCCTGTCGGTGCTGCCGATCAGCCGGTTTTCCAGCCGCACCGGGATTCCGCCGAAACCATCGGTGGACACCACGGCAAAGGCGTCGGGTACTTCGCGGGCGGCAAAGACGTGTCCGCCCATCCAGACGACGCTGCCGCTGGCACTGGCGTAGCCGTAATCGACATCACCCTGGCGCGCATAGCCCATCGAATAGCGCCCGACCCGGTTGAGCCAGCCGAGTTCGGCCAGTCCGCCGGCACCGTCGTCGCCCCCGCGCGCCTGCACCCGCCAGCCATAACCGCCCTGGCTGCCGTCGCCCGGCACGGGCTGGGACAGATCGGCGACATAGGTCAGCCGCTCACCGTTGCGCTGTGCGGACACGCTGCTCTGCCGGTTGCGCCCGAGCGCGGCCGAGACGGACAGATACGCACTGCGGTCATCACTGTCGGCCAGGTTCTGGTTGAACGAGAGGTAGGCCGACCAGCGATCGCCGAAGCTGCGCGACCAGAACAGGCTGGCGTAGCGGTTGTCGTCGCCGTCGGGATAGCGCAGCCGCAGGTAGCTGGCGCTGAGCGAGCCGGCGCCCTGCAGGTTGATGCCCAGCGTGGCCTGCTCGCTGATGTCCGGCGGCAGCGTGTCCTGCAGCGCGCCAAGGTCGCGATACGCGCCATGCGTTCGCCGGGTCAGCACGTTGACGTTGAATCGGCGGTTGTTCCAGCTGTACCCCAGGGAATATTGGCCGCCCTGCAGCCCCGCATGGCGGCTGTGCGCGTAAGCAGCGTTGACCACGCCGGCGCCGCCCAGCAGCCACCACCCGCCGGCACCGCCGTTGAGTACGCCGCCACCGCCTTCCGCATGCGCCTCGGCGGTAAACCGGTCGCTCGCGCCGTAGCGCCAGGTGGCACTGCCGATCACCGGCGTTTCGTAGGCGAATGAGCGGATACCGTAGTCCCGGCGCATCCTGCCCACGCCGGCCGACCAGTCGGACAGGCCCTTGGCCAGGAGCTGCTGCGTACCGTAGAAGGAAAAATCCAGCGTCTGCATGCGGCCGAAGGCGTCGGTGATCACCACCTGCGCATTGCCGGTGCCGTTGATGCCGGGCTGCGCGGCCAGCTGGAAGGGGCCGATCGGCACCTCGCCGTTGTACTGGCGCAGGCCGTCCACATACAGCTCCACATTGGAGGGGACGACCGCCTCGCCGAGGAAGGTGGGCGTGGGGGTCAGCACGCGGTAGGGCTGCAGCCCGTAATTGCGTCCCACCTGCACGCCGCCCATCCGCACCGGTCGGCTCCAGTCCACGAAGCCGCTGTAGAAGTCGCCCACGGTCAGGGAGACCGCGGAATCCGGGAAATCCAGGCGCCACGCGGTGTCCAGGCGCACGCTTTCGCCCTGCCATTGATGATCGGCCGGGTCCTGGTACGTGCGCAGCAGCGCACTGGTCTCCAGCACCCCCTGGCCCAGCCCGAACACGCGCAGCTCGGTGGTCAGGGCCAGGTTGCCGCCGCCTTCGTTGTGGCTCCCATAGACGTCGTAGTTGAGCACCACGCCGGGCGAGGCGGCTGCCGCCGGTGCGGTCTCGGTCGGGCGCTCCAGCCGCGTGGTGGGCAGCGACAATTGTTCCAGGGGAACGTCCAGGGCCAGCGTCTGCAATGCCGCGTCGTAGCGCACGACCACGCCGCCGAGCTGATCGAGCGCGACCGGCTCCTCGCCGCGTGCCGGAAAGCCGAGCTGGCGCAGCGTGGCGCCGGCGGCCATCAGCCGGCCCTGCAGCTCGGTGAACGGCAGCAACCCGCGCGGGGTCTGGTTGAGCGTCACGTCCAGGTACAGCGTCTGCGCCGCGGTCAGCGGCGTGGGCGGGGGCAGCATCGCATCGCCCGAAGCGCCGATGTCTGCGTCGGCTGCCATCGCGGCGCATGGGGTCAGCGTCGCGGTAAGCAGCATCCGCATGCAGGCCTCAGCGAGCCGGCGGCGCGGCGGGCAGTGGCGTCTGGGCCGACTCGCCATTGATCTTTGCCGAGAACGTGGCGCCCGCCAGGCGGGCCGCCGGAACCTCCAGTGGCCAGCGCATGGTCTGTCCGCCAAGGACATAGCCGAGCAGGCCGGGATGGATGATCTGGGGGCGGTTGGCCGGGCCCAGGCCGAGATCGGCCAGCTGCGCGTAGCTGTTGCCGCTGTTGGACACCTCCAGGGCCGGTCGCCCGTCATCCAGCCGGGTCAGGCGCGCCTGCAGGGCGTGTCGCAGCGGGGCGTCCGCGTCGGGTTGGACGAATACCGGCATCGAATAGCGCAAGACGAACTGCATCCCGGTGCGGCGCGGATCCACCGTGGGCAGTTCATCGACCACCACCCGGTAAGCGCGTTGCGATGCGGGCGGGGTGGGCACGCTGCGCACGACCCGGATCAGCTGCTGCTGGCCGGCGGCCAGCGACTGCATCGGCGGACTCACCTGGAGGTCCGTGGTGGGCACAAGGTGATCCTGGCCGGCGTCCTGGCGCCACTCGAACACCCGCACCTGCACCTGTACGGGCGAGGTGCCGCTGTTGGTCAGCCAGAGTGCATCGGCGTTCTGCCGCGGTGTGAGCTGCAGTGATGTAGGGGCGACCTGCAGGCTTGCGGCGGTGGCGCTCCCCATCAGCAGCCACAGCCAGCCCAGGGCCGCGCACCCGAACCGCCCAGGGCGACGCCCTGCGGAAATCGGCATGGCGGACCTCAGTAGGTGATCGTGGCGGTGATCGTGTCCTGATAGTTACCCGCAGCGGCGTTGTTGACGCTGGGGTTGGCGATCTGGCCGTAGACATTGAGCGTCTGCGCAAGACCGGTGCCGATGCCGGCGGCGGTGTTGGTGCCCGCCGTGGCGCCCCACACATCGGTGTGCGCGGCGTCGCGATAGAGCTGGTAGCCGACGAAATTGTTGGCGGTGACGCCGGCGTCGGTGTTCTTCATGCGCCGCGTGGTCACATCGTTGGCGGTGCCCGCATTGGAGCCGGCATTGAGCGCGACGGTGTACGGGGTCAGCGCCGAGCACTGTGCCGTGATCGTGCCCTGGGCATTGGAAGGGGTGGTGGCCGTGGACAGTGCGGAGCCGAAATCCACGTCCGTGGCGGCGGCTGCGGTGATCGTGCAGGCCTTGGTGATGATGATCTTGACGTTGAAGGTCGTGGTATCGGCCGCCAGGGCGGGCGAAGCGAGGCTGGCGAAGGCCAGGCTCAGCAGGGCGGGACGGAGAAATCGCATGGGCATGCTCCTTGGACGCGGGTCCTTTGCTGAACAACACGATGCTGCCGAACGGTGGGGCGGTGGAACGGTGTTGATCTGGTTATAGGTTTGCCGGCGTAGGGACCCCGTGAGATTTGGGCGATTCGATGGCCGTTTTCGGCACAAAACCGATTTCTGCGACGCCCATCGCATTCATTCATCGACCTGACTCGCCCTGTGCCCAAACCGCGGCTGTCAGCGTTCCACCCGATCCCGTTCAGATTGGCCCCGGATCGGCGATAATGGCCGCCATGAGCGTGAATCTGAAAACCCCCGAGGAAATCGAACTGATGCGCATCGCCGGCCGTCTGGCCAGCGAGGTGCTCGACATCGTCACCCCCCACGTCAAGCCGGGCGTGACGACCGAAGAGCTGGACCGCATCTGCCACGACCACATCATCAATGTGCAGAAGGCGACGCCGGCCAATGTCGGTTACCGCGGCTTCCCCAAGACGGTCTGCACGTCGGTCAACAACGTGATCTGCCACGGCATCCCCAGCGAAGCCAAGGTCCTCAAGGACGGCGACATCGTCAACATCGATGTCACCGTGATCAAGGATGGCTGGCACGGCGACACCAGCCGCATGTACTGCGTCGGCACCCCGTCGGTCATGGCCAAGCGCCTGGTCGATGCGACCTACGAAGCCATGTGGCGCGGCATCCGCGCGGTGCGGCCGGGCGCGACGCTGGGCGACATCGGCCATGCGATCCAGAGCTATGCCGAAGCCGAGCGTTTCAGCGTGGTGCGCGAGTACTGCGGCCACGGCATCGGCAAGGTCTACCACGACGAGCCGCAGGTGGTGCATTACGGGCGTCCGGGCCAGGGCCTGGTGCTGCAGCCCGGCATGACCTTCACCATCGAGCCGATGATCAACGAGGGCACCCGCTACAACAAGGTGCTCCCGGACGGCTGGACCGTGGTCACCAAGGACCGCAAGCTGTCGGCGCAGTGGGAGCACATGGTCGCGGTCACCGAGACCGGCGTCGACGTGCTGACCCTCTCGCCCGGCGAATCGCAGGTCTGAGCATGCTGCCGGCGAGCCCGATGCTGGACGCGCCGGCCGAATCCGTCGCCGACCCGGACTGGGCGGCACTGGCGCGCCAGTCGCTGCAGCAGACCGACGCGCGGCTGTATCGCCGCTTCGACCAGGGCGACAACATCGAGCGCCTGCTCGCGCTGCGCGCCCGCGCGGCCGATCACCTGATCAGGCTGGCCTGGCATCGCTGCCTGCCAGCGGGGTCGGGGCTGGCGCTGTTCGCGGTGGGCGGCTACGGGCGCGGCGAATTGTTTCCGCGCTCGGATATCGACGTGCTGGTGCTGGGCACGCCCGAGCAGCAGCGACGCCACGAATCCGGTCTGGCGCGCTTCTTCGCGCTGCTGTGGGATTGCGGCCTGCCGGTCAGCCACGCGGTGCGTTCGCCGGCCGAGTGCACCCAGGCCAGCGCCGACCAGACCGTGCTGACCGCACTGATCGAGTCGCGCCCGGTGGTCGCCGATGACGCGGCCCGCCAGGCCCTGAAGGCGGCGGTCAACGTGGAAGGCCTGTGGCCCCCACGCGAATTCTTCCTCGCCAAGCGCGAGGAACTGCTGGCCCGCCACCAGCGCTTCGGCGACACCGCCGACAACCTCGAGCCGGATATCAAGGACGGCCCCGGCGGGCTGCGCGATCTCAATACGCTGGGCTGGATGGCGTTGCGCGCGTTCGGCGTGCGCGACCTGGAAGCCCTGGTCGGCCTGGGCCATCTCGGCCCGGATGAGGCGGCTGCGCTCAAGCGCGAACGCTGTGCGCTGGCTCGGCTGCGCTTCGGCCTGCACCTGGTCGCTAACCGGCCGGAAGAGCGCCTGCGCTTCGATTACCAGAAGACACTTGCCGCCCGCCTGGGTTTCGAAGACGACATCGAAAGCCTGGCCGTGGAAAAAATGATGCAGGGCTTCTACCGCAGCGCCACCGTGGTGCGGCGGATCAGTGATCGCCTGCTGCAGCGCTTTGAAGAACAGTTCGATGGCGAAGCGGTGCCCGAGCCGGTCAGCGTCGGTTTCTCGCTGCGTCGCGGCTACCTGGCGGCCAATGATGCCGCGTGGCCGCAGGGCGACATCGAACAGGTGTTCGCGCTGTTCTCCAGCTGGGCCTACAACCCGGACGTGCGCGGCCTGCATTCGCTGACCGCCCGCGCGCTGGCCGAAGCCCTGCCCGAGCTGGCCGCGTATACCGACGCCAGCCCCGCCGCCCGCGAACAGTTCCTTGCGCTGCTGCGCAGCCCGCGCGCGGTGGATACCCTCGCGCGGATGGCGCGCCTGGGCGTGCTCGGCCAGTGGATTCCTGCGTTCGCGCAGGTCTCCGGGCGCATGCAGTTCGATCTGTTCCATGTCTACACCGTCGACCAGCACACCCTGATGGTGCTGCGGAACATCGGTCTGTTCGCCAGCAGCCGTGCCGACGAGCGCTTCTCGATCGCACATGAAGTGTGGCCGCGCCTGCGCAAGCCGGAGCTGCTCCTGCTGGCCGGCCTGTTCCACGACATCGCCAAGGGCCGCGGAGGCGATCACTCCGAACTCGGTGCGGTGGATGCGCGTGAGTTCTGCCAGGCGCTGGCGCTGAGCAGTTCCGATACCGAGCTGGTGGCCTGGCTGGTCGAGCAGCACCTGCGCATGTCGATCACAGCGCAGAAGCAGGACATCTCCGATCCGGACGTGATCCACCGCTTCGCTACCCTGGTGGCCAGCCGCGACCGGCTCGACTACCTCTATCTGCTGACCTGCGCCGACATCGCCGGAACCAGCCCCAAGCTGTGGAATGCGTGGAAGGATCGTCTGCTGGCCGACCTGTATTTCGCCGCGCGACGCGCGCTGCGCGATGGCCTGGAAAACCAGATGCCGGCCGCCGAGCGTGTCGCCGAAGCGCGCGAATCGGTGCGCCAGCTGGTGCGCGAGCGCGGCTATGACGATGCGACGATCGAGCGCCAGTTCACGGTGATGCCCGATGAGAGCTTCATCCGGCTGCGGCCCGAACAACTCGCCTGGCAGGCGGCCGCGCTGGTGCCGATCAAGCAGGGCCAGACCCTGGTCAAGGTGCGACGGATCACCCCGGACGACCATGCGCTGGAAGTGTTCGTGCACTCGCCCGATCGCGACGGCCTGTTCGCCGCGATCGTGATGACGCTGGACCGCAAGGGCTACGGCATCCATCGCGCCCGCGTGCTGGACGGCCCGGTCGACACCATCTTCGATACGTTCGAGGTGACCCCGGCCGACAGCTTCGCCGACGGGGATGCGCTGCGCCTGGAAGCCGGCCTGCGTGAAGCGTTGGCCGGCGACCTGACCCGCCTGCGCCCGTCGCGCCGGGTCATCCCGCGCCAGCTGCGCCACTTCCGCTTCGCGCCGCGCATCGAGTTCCGCGACATCACCGATGGCGACACCACCAGCACCCGTTTCAGCCTGGTCGCGCCCGACCGCCCCGGCCTGCTGGCCGACGTGGCGTTCGTGCTGCGCAACCAGCGGCTGCGCGTGCATGATGCGCGCATCGCCACCTTCGGCGAGCGCGCCGAAGACATGTTCGTGATCAGCGATGAGCATGATCACGCCCTGACCGAATCCGCCAGACAGCAGCTGCAAGACACGATGCTCGCTTGCCTGGACCCTGATCGAAAAGCCGGAGACCCCCACTGATGGCCACCAAGCCTGCCAAGAAGACCGCCGCGAAGACCGCGGCGGCCAAGACCCCTGCTGCCGCGCCTGCGGTGAAGAAGACCGCCGCCGCAAAGAAGGCGGCGCCCGCGGTGAAGAAAGCGCCGGTCAAAAAGGCGCCGGCACGCAAGGTCGCTGCTACCCCGGCCGAGAGCGCCGCCAAGCGCAGTGCCAGCCGTGACGCCACCATCGCGCGCAAGTCGCTGCGCAAGCCGGCCACGCCGGGCGTGGAAGAGCTCAAGTTCGGCATCGAGAGCGCGTTCGAGCGCCGTGCCACGCTGACCCTGCATGAGATCGAAGGTTCCACCAAGCCGCTGGTCGGCCGCGTCATCGATGGCCTGGAAACCGGCGAGTTCCGCGTTGCCGAGCCGGATGGCCACGGCGGCTGGAAGGTCAACGAGTGGCTGAAGAAGGCGGTCCTGCTGTACTTCCGCGTCAACGACATGGCCGTGGTCGATGCGCGCCCGGCGCCGTTCTGGGACAAGGTCGAATCGCGTTTCGCCGGCTTCGATGAAGCCAAGTTCCGTCGCGCCGGCGTGCGCGTGGTGCCCGGTGCGATCGCGCGTCGTGGCAGCTACTTCGGCAAGGACGTGGTGCTGATGCCGAGCTTCACCAACATCGGCGCCTACGTGGGCGAGGGCACCATGGTCGACACCTGGGCCACGGTCGGTTCGTGCGCGCAGATCGGCAAGCACTGCCACCTGTCCGGCGGCGCCGGCATCGGTGGCGTGCTCGAGCCGCTGCAGGCCAGCCCGACCATCATCGAAGACCATTGCTTCATCGGTGCGCGTTCGGAAGTGGTGGAAGGCTTCGTGGTCGGCCACCACAGCGTGATCGGCATGGGCGTGTTCCTCGGCCAGAGCACCCGCGTGTACAACCGCGCCACCGGCGAGATCAGCTACGGCTCGGTGCCGCCCTACAGCGTGGTGGTCTCCGGCCAGCTGCCGTCCAAGGACGGCTCGCATTCGCTGTACTGCGCCGTGATCGTCAAGCAGGTCGATGCCAAAACCCGCAGCAAGACCAGCGTCAACGACCTGCTGCGCGGCCTGGCCGACTGAGTACCGCCATGACCACCATCGTGTACGGATTGAAGAACTGCGACACCTGCAGGAAAGCTACCAAGTGGCTGGACCGTTTCCAGGTGCCGTACACCTTCGTCGACTACCGCGACCAAAAGCCCACCCCGGAGACCCTGATCGACTGGGCGGCCCAGGCTGGTGGCTTCCCCGCGTTGATCAACAGATCCTCCACCACGTGGCGGCAGCTGCCGGAGAACCGCAAAGCGGCCGATTCGGAGGCCGAATGGAAGCTGCTGCTGCGCGAGTACCCGCAGCTGATCAAGCGCCCGGTGGTGGTGAGTGCCGAGGGCGTGATGACCCAGGGCTTCTCGGACAACGGCTTCAAGCAGCGGTTCGGAGTGGGCGCGTGAACGACGTCGTCGCGCTGACCTGCGACCTGATCGCGCGCGCCTCGGTCACGCCCGAGGACGCCGGTTGCCAGGCGCTGCTGGCCGGCCGTCTTGAACGCGCCGGCTTCCACTGCGAACACCTGCGCCTCGGCGAGGTCGACAACCTGTGGGCCACACACGGGCAGGGCGCACCGGTGCTGGTGCTGCTCGGGCATACCGATGTGGTGCCGACCGGCCCGATCTCGGCCTGGACCAGTGATCCGTTCGATCCGCAGATCCGCGAGGGCGTGCTGTACGGGCGCGGCGCGGCCGACATGAAAGGCAGCGTGGCCGCCTTCGTGGTAGCTGCCGAGCAGTTCGTGGCCGCCCATCCAGACCATCCCGGCACGCTGGCCGTGCTGCTGACCAGCGACGAGGAAGGCGACGCTATCGATGGTGTGCGGCGCGTGGCGGACATCTTCCGCGCGCGCGGCCAGGCCATCGACTGGTGCATTACCGGTGAGCCGTCCTCCACCGCCGTGCTCGGCGATCTGCTGCGCGTCGGCCGCCGCGGCAGCTTGTCGGGTACGCTCACGGTGAAAGGCGTGCAGGGCCATGTCGCGTATCCGGACAAGGCGCGCAATCCGATCCATCTCGCTGCCCCGGCACTGGCGGAACTGACCGCACGGCACTGGGACGATGGCTTCGAGAGCTTCCCGCCGACCAGCCTGCAGGTCTCCAACATCCATGCCGGCACCGGTGCGAACAATGTGATCCCGGGCGAGCTGCAGGTGCTGTTCAACCTGCGCTACAACCCACACTGGACTGCACCGGCACTGGAGCGGGAGATCGCCACGCTGCTGGAGCGGCATGCGCTCGAGTACACCCTCACGTGGCATCGCAGTGGCGAGCCCTTCTACACGCCGGAAGGCACGCTGCGCAGGGTTGCCCGCGACGTCCTGGGTGAGTTCGCCGGTGCGCCGCCGGAGGAGAGCACCGGCGGTGGTACCTCCGATGCGCGCTTCATCGCGCCGCTGGGCGCGCAGTGCATCGAAGTGGGGCCGGTCAATGCGAGCATCCACCAGGTCGACGAGAACGTCCGGGTGGCGGATCTGGAAGCCTTGCCGGCGCTGTACCAGCGCTTGATCGAGCGTTTGTTGGCCTGATGCACGTGCTGCGCCGACCAACGGTCGGCGCCTACCGCCTCAGGTAGGAACCGACCGTTGGTCGGTTCGCCCCTACGCCACGATCAGCCCGAACGACGCCAACGCGGCCGCCGCCTGGCGCTGCGAGATCACCGCCTTCTTGAACAGCTTGGCATCCATCACGTTGAGCCCGCTGATGTCGGTGCCGCGCAGGTCCGCACCTTCAAACCGGGTCAGCCGCGTCTGTGCGTTGCGCAGGCTGCCGCCGTTGAACACCGCATCGCGGAAGTCGCAGCCGGACAGCTCAGCCTCGGAGAAATCCATGCCCTCCAGCTGGGCCTTGCGGAACGACATCCCGCGCAGGTCCGCGCTCACCAGCAGGCAATCGCGGAATTCCAGCGCCCAGCCGGTGACTTCCTGCAGGTGCGCGCCGGTCAGCTTGCAGTCCTGGAACTGCACCGAGGACAACGTCGCGCGGCGCCAGTGACTGTTGTTGAGATCGCAGTGCGAGAAGCGCGCGTCGCTGAGCAGCGCCGAGCTGAAATCGCATTGGCTGCCACGGCACTTCGTCCACTGGCTTTCTTCCAGTGAGGCCGCCAGCCAGGACGCGCCGGTGACCGAGCACTGGTGGAACTGGAAGCCATCCATGTCCAGCCGCGAGAAGTCGCCGTGATCGAAGCTGCAGCTCTCGAAAATGGCTGCCCGCGGATGTGCGGCGATGATGGCCTGCATGCGCTCGCGGGTGACGGTCTCATCGCGGAAGGTAGCGGTATTCATGCCGCCATTCTGGGTGATGCAGCACGCGAGCGGCAGACTTGAACGTCCCTCTGGAGTGTGTACAAGCCACGTCGTAGACCTACGTCGCGGTAGTGCCGGCCGCTGGCCGGCTCCCCACGTCGCCACGCAATCA
>NZ_JBDJKZ010000018.1:0-87568 GCF_039673115.1 Stenotrophomonas sp. TWI1183 | reverse complement strand
GCGCGGGTGGGGGCGCGCCCGGCGGGCGGCCTCACCCGGCGGTTTGGGGGGTCGGGCGGCCCCGCGCGCCGCCCGCCACTACTTGCGCAAGCGGCTATGGCGATACCCGTAGCTGAAGTAGATCGCGAAACCACCCAGCGTCCAGAAGCCCATCAGCATCCAGTTGTGCGCCGTCATCGCCGTCAGCAGCGCGATGCAACTGAGCACGCCCAGACTGCAGATCAGCCACGCCATCGGCATCCGGAACGGACGCGGCAGGTCCGGCTGGGTGCGGCGCAGGATCAGCACGCCCGCGCAGACCGCCGCGAACGCGATCAGCGTGCCCATCGAAGTCAGCTCACCGAGGACGTCGAGCGGGAACACCGCCGCCAGCAACGCGATGCCGATGCCCGTGATCACCGTGTTGATGTGCGGCGTGCGGTACTTGGGATGGATCTTGGTGAACAGCGGCGGCAGCAGCCCGTCGCGACCCATGATCATGAAAATGCGCGGCTGCGCGATCACCATCACCAGCACCACCGAGGACAGCCCGATCAGCGCGCCGATCTCCACGACCACGCGCAGCCAGCCCAGCTGCGGATGCGCCGCCACCGCGGTCACCACCGGCTCGTCCGTGCCCAGCAGCTGGTACGGCACCAGCCCGGTCATCACCGCCGCCATGGCGATGTACAGCACCGTGCAGATCACCAGCGAGAGCATCATGCCGATCGGCATGTCGCGCTGCGGCTTGTGCGATTCCTGCGCGGCCACCGAGACCGCCTCGAAACCGATGTAGGCGAAGAACACCATCGCCGCGCCGCGCAGCACGCCATCGAAGCCGTACTTGCCCGGGCCTTCGTTCTCCGGAATGAACGGCGTCCAGTTGGCCGGATCCACATACTTCCAGCCCACCACGATCACCAGCAGGATCAGCGCGGTCTTGAGCACCACCATCGCCATGTTCATGGCCGAGGATTTGCTGATGCCCACGTAGCACAGCCAGGTCAGCAGCAGCACCAGCACGGCGGCCGGGATGTTGGCGATGGCGCCGGTCGGGCGCAGCTGGCCATCCAGTGGCGCACTGACCAGCGCGGCCGGCAGATGGATGTCGAAATGACTGAGCAGGCTCAGGAAGTAGCCGGTCCAGCTGACCGCCACCGCCGAGGCGGAAACGCCGTATTCGAGCACCAGCATCCAGCCGATGAACCAGGCCGAGAGCTCGCCGAACGTGGCATAGGTATAGGTGTAGGCACTGCCGGAGACCGGCACCATCGCCGCGAACTCGGCATAGGCCATCGCGCAGAACGCGCAGCAGATCGCGGCCAGTACGAACGACAGCATGATCGCCGGGCCGGCATGGTTGGCCGCGGCCTGGCCGGTGATCACGAAGATGCCGCCGCCGATGACGGCGCCGATGCCCAGCGCGGTCAGGCCCCAGGGGCCGAGGGTACGGCGCAGGCTCAGGCCGTTGGCGTCTTCATGGGCGGCGTGCGGATGCTTGGTGGCCCACAGTTGCTTGAACATGGTTTGGAATTCTTCTCAGGCGCGACGTATCAAACGACCGGGCCGGCACTGGGCCGGCCCGGCAGCATTCAGGCGTTCTTCTTGTTCAGCTTGCTGTGGCGGATGCCGTAGCCGAAGTAGATCAGGGTCCCCAGCAAGGTCCAGCCAACAAACAGATGCCAATGCTCACGGAATGCCATGCCGAACAGTGTCAGGCATGCCAGCGCCCCCAGTGGGCAGATCAGCCACACCGCCGGCACGCGGAACGGCCGCTCCAGTTCCGGACGGGTGTAGCGCAGCACCAGCACGCCCACGCAGACGGTGGCGAACGCGAGCAGCGTACCCATCGACACGAGTTCGCCCAGCACATTGAGGGGCATCAGGCCGGCCAGGGCCGCCGCGACGACGCCAACAATGATGGTGGCCACGTACGGGGTCTTGAACCGTGCATGCACCTTGCCGAACAGCTTGGGCAGCAGGCCGTCGCGCGAGATCGTGTAGGCGATGCGGGTCTGGCCCATCATCATCACCAGCACCACCGAGGACAGACCGGCGATGGCACCGACTTCGACGAACGTCTTCAGCCACGACAGCTGGGGGTGGGCTTCCAGCGCGGTCACCACCGGCTTGGCAGTGCCGAGCTGGGTGTAGGGCACCAGACCGGTCAGCACCAGGCACACGATCACGTAGATGATGGTGCAGATGGCCAGCGAACCGAGCAGGCCGATCGGCATGTTGCGCTGTGGATCCTTGGTTTCACCCGCGGCAGTGGACACCGCATCGAACCCGATGAAGGCGAAGAACACGATGGAGCCCGCCCGAAGGACGCCGCTCCAGCCGAATTCGCCGAAGGTGCCCGTGTTTTCCGGAACAAATGGGGTCCAGTTGACGGGATCGATGTACGCCACACCGACGCCGATGAACAGGCAGATCACCGCGACCTTGATCGCAACGATGATTGCGTTGATGAACGTCGACTGGGTGATGCCGACGTACAGCAGGCCGGTGACGGCCGCCACGATCAGAACGGCGGGGAGGTTGAACAGCTTCCCCGAGGACACGAACTGTCCTGCTTCCCACGCCACCGGCGCCGATGCCAATGCGTCCGGGAAGGGCAGATGGAGGGTGGTGGTGATGAAGCTGATCAGATACGCCGACCAAGCCACCGCGACAGATGCCGAGGCGAACAGATACTCCAGTACCAGGCACCAGCCGATGAACCAGGCCATGCCTTCGCCCAAGGTGGCGTACGAGTAGGAGTACGCGCTGCCGGAGACGGGCATCATTGCCGCGAACTCCGCGTAGCACAGGCCGGCAAGGGCACAAGCGAGGCCAGCCGCAATGAATGACAGGGTGACGGCAGGGCCGGCGTGGAAGGCCGCGGCTTGGCCCGTCATGACGAAGATGCCCGCACCGATCACCGCACCGATGCCCAGCAGGATGAGGTGTTTCGCTGTGAGGGTCCGTTTCAGTGTGGGCTCGCCGTCCAGGCTGCCTTCGATGGGCTCGCCGGCATCGACGTGCGGTGCCGGTGCGACCGGTTTGACCCTCAACAGAGACTTCAGCATGCAGTGCTTCCCTAAATGAACAAAGGTGAGGCGCGCGGTACATTGCCGCACGCCCTGATGGCGACTGGGCGCCCCAGCGGTGCGGGGCCCGCTGTACCTTAGCCAAAGCTGAAGCCGCTGTACAAGCACAAATGCAGCATGGCCGAGCGATAATCGGCCAAATCCGCACGATGCCCGCGCCTGCCATGTCGTTGAACCCCGAATCCATTGCCATTCCTGACGCTGCCCTGCGCAGTCAGCTTGACGTCTACGCCCGCCGACACCCGGGGGACGCGGCGCTCGCTGACGAATTCAGCACATTGCTGGACGATCCGGAAAACCCGTTCCTGCGCGAGCGCCTGGCCGGGCACTTCACCGGCAGCGCGTGGCTGGTCAGCGCCGACGGGCAGCGCGTGCTGCTGACCCACCACCGCAAGCTGGACCGCTGGCTGCAGCTGGGCGGCCATGCCGACGGCGAGCGCGATCTGGCCCAGGTCGCGCTGAAGGAGGCCGAGGAAGAGTCCGGGCTGACCGCGCTGGTGCTGGAGGATGGCGAACTGTTCGACATCGACAAGCACTGGATCCCCGAACGCAGGGACGTGCCCGGGCATTGGCATTACGACGCCCGCTACGTGGTGCGGGCGCTGGGCAGCGAGCAGTTCGCGGTCAGCGAAGAGTCGCTGGCGCTGGCTTGGCGCGATATCCGTGACGTGGCCAACGCGGCGATCGAGACCCCGGATGGCGACGATTCCCTCCCGCGCATGGCCAAGCGATGGCTGGCGCGGTGATTTAACAGGGACGGGGGTAGTTATTAACTACCTCCGTCCCTGTTAATAAAGCACACGGGTGCGCAGCGTGCCCGGGATCGCCGCCAGCTCGTCGCGCACGGCGCCGGCCTGGGCTTCGCTGGCGGTGATGTCGATCACCACGTAGCCGACCTTCGGATCGGTGCGCAGGAACTGGCCGTCGATGTTGACGTTGTGGCGCGAGAAGATCTCGTTGACCCTGGACAGCACGCCCGGCACGTTCTGGTGGATGTGCAGCAGGCGCAAGCTCTCGGCGTGCTCGGGCAGGGTCACTTCCGGGAAGTTGACCGCCGAGAGCGTGCTGCCGTTGTCGCTGTAGCGCACCAGCTTGGCCGCCACTTCCACGCCGATGTTGTCCTGCGCTTCCAGCGTGCTGCCGCCCACGTGCGGGGTCAGGATCACGTTGTCGTGGGCGGTCAGCGGGGAGACGAAGGCATCGCCGTTGCCTTTGGGCTCGACCGGGAACACGTCCAGCGCCGCGCCGCCGAGATGGCCCGAGCGCAGTGCCGCATCCAGTGCATCGATGTCGACCACCGTGCCGCGTGCCGCGTTGATCAGGTGCGCGCCGGGGCGCATCCGCGCCAGTTCATCGGCGCCGATCATCCACTGCGTGGCCGGGGTCTCGGGCACGTGCACGGTCACGATGTCGGCGCGCGCCAGCAGGTCGTCCAGGCTGATCGCCGCCCGGGCATTGCCAAGCGAAAGCTTGGTTTCCACATCGTGGAAGATCACCTGCATGCCCATCGCCTCGGCCATCACGCCGACCTGGGTGCCGATATGGCCATAGCCGATGATGCCCAGCGTCTTGCCGCGCACCTCATGGCTGCCTGCCGCTGATTTGGACCAGCCACCGCGATGGCACTCGGCGTTCTTCTGCGGGATGCCGCGGGTGAGCATGATCGCCTCGGCGATCACCAGCTCGGCCACGCTGCGGGTGTTGGAGTAGGGCGCGTTGAACACCGGGATGCCGGCCAGTTCCGCCGCCTCCAGGTCGACCTGGTTGGTGCCGATGCAGAAACAGCCGACCGCCATCAGGCGCTTGGCATGCACCAGCACATCCGCGCTCAGCTGGGTGCGCGAGCGGATGCCGACGATGTGGGCCTCGGCGATCCGGGCCTTGAGTTCGTCTTCGGGCAGCGCCTTGCTGTGCAGTTCGATCTGCGAATAGCCGGCCGCGGTGAACACGTCGATCGCGGTCTGGCTGACCCCCTCGAGCAACAGTACGCGGATATCCTGCTTCGGGAACGAGGTCTTTTTCGGCGACATGGGCGGCGTGCGACGTGTGGCGGCGGGAGCCCCCAACTATGCCAGAAGCCGGCGCCGATGGTGCGGTGCGCCAATCGACGCCCAGACAGTTTCAGATGCACCTATTTAGGTACGGCTGGCGAGGACGATCAACGCCCGGCGACTGGACGCGGCCGGTAGCGGCTGGCAGGCTTGCGGGCTCCCCCGGCACTGCCAGACGCCCCATGACCGATCCGCGCCTTGATTCGCTGTTGCACGATTGCCCCGGGCTGCGCCTGAAGACCGATCCGGCCGATCTGGAGCACTACGGCCGCGACTGGACCCGCCGCTGGACGCCGGCGCCACTGGCGATCGCGCTGCCGGGTACGGTCGAGGAGGTGCAGGCAATCCTGCGCTGGGCCAGTGCGCGGAACGTGGCGGTAGTGCCTTCCGGCGGCCGGACCGGCCTGTCCGGTGGCGCGGTGGCAGCCCATGGGGAACTGGTGCTCAGCCTGGAACGGATGAACAAGCCGCTGGCCTTCGATGCCGTCGACCGCACCCTGACCGTGCAGGCCGGCATGCCGCTGGAGGCGGTGCACAACACAGCGCTCGAGCACGGCCTGATCTACCCGGTGGATTTCGCCGCGCGCGGGTCGTGCTCGATCGGCGGCAACATCGCCACCAACGCCGGCGGCATCCGCGTGATCCGTTACGGCAATACCCGTGAGTGGATCGCCGGCCTGACGGTGGTGACCATGGCCGGGGAGCGGGTCGAGCTCAACAAGGGCCTGATCAAGAATTCCAGCGGCTACGACTTCCGCCAGCTGCTGATCGGCTCGGAAGGCACGCTGGGCGTCATCGTGGAAGCGACGCTGAAGCTCACCGACCCGCCGCCGGCGAGCAACGTGATGCTGCTGGCACTGCCCTCGTTCGAGGTGCTGATGCAGGTGTTTGCCGCATTCCGCGAACGGCTGCAGCTGCAGGCGTTCGAATTCTTCACCGACCGCGCGCTTGAGCACGTGCTGGCGCACGGTGCGCAGGCGCCGTTCGATGAGGTGCATCCGTATTACGTGGTGACCGAGTTCGCTGCGGGCGATGAGGCCCAGGAAGCCGCCGCGATGGCCGCCTTCGAAGACTGCATGACGCACGGCTGGGTCAGCGATGGCGTGGTCAGCCAGAGCGATGCGCAGGCCGCGCAGCTGTGGCGGTTGCGCGAAGGCATCACCGAGGCGGTGGCGCGCTACAAACCCTACAAGAACGACGTTTCGGTGCGGATCTCCGCGATGCCGGCGTTTCTCGCCGAAACCCAGGCGCTGATCGGGCAGGCGTACCCGCAGTTCGACGTGGTCTGGTTCGGACACATCGGCGACGGCAACCTGCACATCAACGTGCTCAAGCCGGACGATACCGCGGATGCCGAGTTCCTGACCCAGTGCGAGCATGTCACCAAGCTCCTCGCCGGCGTGCTGAGCCGGTTCGACGGCAGCATTTCGGCCGAGCACGGGATCGGCCTGGTCAAGAAGGGCTATCTGGACAGCACCCGCAGCGCGGCGGAAATCGCCTTGATGAAGGCGGTCAAACGCGCGTTTGATCCCCAAGCGCTGCTGAATCCCGGCAAGGTCTTCGACCTCTGAGACAAGACAGGATTTCACGCAGCCTATACGCTCTGTGCTTTCCACCACGAACGACACCCTGATGATGCGTCCGATCCTGCTTCTTGCCGTGCTTGCCCTGCCGCTGTCTGCGATGGCGTCCAGTTTTGCCGGCAGCTCCGCCGGCTCCGCATCCGGCGCGTCCTCGGCCGGTTCGTCCAGCTCGGGCGATGACAAGATCGTGCTCGATGCGCGTGATGACGCCGCGGCCTTCGTGGCCAGCGACGGCGCCATCCGTGGCGCACGCCTGGAAGCGGCGCTGCTGCACCTGCGCGAGCAGGGTGCCGCTCAGCAGGCCAGTGACATGACGCTGGCCAGGACTCTGCTGGCACGCTGATGCAACCCGCCGGTCAGGTCCGCCGCTGGCGCTGGGCGGTCCTGATCGCGTGGCTAGCCGCGCCTTGGGCGCACGCCTCGCTGCAGCTGGAACTGCAGCCGCAGGGATTGAACGCGGCGCAGATCGTCGCCGCCGAGCGCGCCCTGCAGCAGGTGCGCACGCGCCTTCCTTCCGGGTGGCAGGCACGGTTCCAGCAGCCGGTCCTGATCCGCTGGTCGGACGCGCTGCCGGCCCATGTGCACGGCCGTGCCCGCAACGGCACGATCACCCTGCAGCGCGCGCTGCTCGACAGCGTGCAGGAGGATCAACCATTGCCGCGCCCGCTCGAGGCGGCACTGATCCATGAACTGACCCACGTGCTGGACCGTTCGTCGCAGGGTGGCTGGTCACGCGACGTGCGGCTGCGCGATCTGGCCGGCTGGCAACGACGCCCGTGGAAACTCGGCCGCACCGGCAACGCCTTCAGCGGGCGCAGCCCCGATGATTACGAGCGTGCCAGCCCGGCCGAGTTCCTGGCGGTCAACGCCGAGCATCTGCTGCTCGATCCCGAGTACGCCTGCCGTCGACCGGCCGTCGCCGCGTGGTTCGCCGAGCACCTGGGGCCGATCGCGCACGCGGTCGACTGCGACACCCGTCTGCCGTTGATGCAGGCCGAAGAGGAGGCAGGCGCTGCGACGCTGCTCGAGCTGGATCCAGCGCGGGTTTACGGCGTCGACTACCTGCTCGCCGAGGGCAATGACCAGCTGATGAGCCGCTGGGGCCACAGCATGCTGCGGCTGGTGATCTGCGCGCCGGGGCGGCCACGCGGGCCGGCCTGCCGGATGGACCTGTCCCATCACCGCGTGCTGTCCTACCGCGCCTTCGTCGGCGATGTGCAGATCTCCAGCTGGCGCGGGCTGACCGGCGCCTATCCCTCGCGTCTGTTCGTGCTGCCGCTCAACCAGGTCATCAACGAATACACCCAGCTCGAGCTGCGGGGGCTGTCCTCGGTGCCCTTGGCGATGGATGAGCAGGACATCGCCAGCCTGCTCGAGCGTGTCGCGCAGGTGCACTGGAGCTACGACGGGCGCTATCTGTTCGTCAGCAACAACTGCGCGGTGGAAACCGGCAAGCTGCTGCAGGAAGGCGTGCCGCGCCTGGCGTCGCCCGGTTTGAACCGGCTCACCCCGCGCGGCCTGCTGACCCGTCTGGAGCGGCTGGGCGTGGCGGATGCCAGCGTGCTGAACGATCGGGGGCAGGCGACCCGGCAGGGCTATTACTTCGCGTCGGCGGAAGCGCATTACCAGCAGCTGTTCGATGTCGCCCGCCGGCAGCTGCCGCTGGGCACGGCGAACGTCGGCGACTGGTTGCGGCAGCCGGCCAGTGAGCGGGCACGCTGGGTGGAGCAGGGCGATCTGCGCGCCACGGCGGCCCTGTTGTTGCTGGAACAGGCGGCACTGCGCCGCGAGGAACTGCGTGCGCGCGATGTCCTGAAGCGGCTGCTCGGCGATCCGGACGCGGGGGATGCCGCGGCGCGCGACACGCTGCGCGCGTTGCTCGAGGACACCGGCCAACTGGTCAGCCCGGCGGCCCTGGTGAAGGGTGGGGGCTACGGTCTGCCCTCCGCCGGTGAGCGCGCGATGGCCGCCGAGGCCGCCGTGCAGCTGAGTGCGCAGGGCGCGCCGGCCTGGAAGGCGCTGCAACGGCAGTTGAAGCAACGCCTGCCGGTGCGGCAGCAACGCGAGCTGGCCACGATCGACAGCTCGCTGGCCCGGCTCGGCGCGCGGATGCGCGAACTGGCCCGGGAAGACGGTGTTACTGCCGCGGCAGCTCGATGACGAAGCGCGCGCCGCCCAGCGTGCTGGCTGTGCAGGCGACGTGGCCGCCATGCGCATCGGCGATTGCCTTGACCACCGCCAGCCCCAGCCCGCTGCCACCGCGCTGACGCGAGCGCGAGCCATCGCCGCGCAGGAACGGATCGAAGATCTGCTCACGCAGCCCCGCGTCGATGCCGGGACCTTCGTCGTCGATGGCGATCTGTACGTGGGTGGCGGTGTCGTGCACGGCGACGCGGACCCTGCCGGGCGTGGCGTAGCGCCGCGCATTCTCCAGCAGCGCCATCAGCGCCTGGCGGACCCGGGTCGGGTCGCAATGCGCCGGATGCTCCTCGCGCGAGGTTTCCAGCTCCAGCACGAAGCCACTGCTGCGGAAGCCCGGGTCGACCAGGGTCATCACCGACTGCACTTCCTGCACCACATCGTTGCGGGCACGGCGGACATCCAGGCGGGCGCTGTCGGCCAGGCTCAGCACGCGCAGGTCCTCGATCAGCCGCGACAGCCCTTCGACCTGGGCCAGCAGGCTGCGGAACTGCCCTTCATCCGGGGCGAACACCCCTTCGGCCAGGCCCTGCAGGCGGCCGCGCAGGATGGTGACCGGCGTGCGCAACTCGTGCGCGATCGCCGCGTGCCACATCACCCGGTCCGCCTCGATGTTCTGCAGCCGGCGCGCCATCGCGTTGAAGTCGTCCACCAGCAGCGCCACTTCGCCGAGCGAGCGATCACTGATTGCGGCGCGCGCGCCCAGGTCGCCATCGGCAAGCCGGCCGATGCTGTCCACCACCGCATTGAGCGGGGTCAGGATGCGCTGGGACAAACGCACCGAGGCAGCGACGGCCAGGGTCAGCCCGATCAGGGTCACGCCCACCATCCAGACCAGCTCGGGGCCGCTGGGCACCCAGCTGACCGGCTCCGCGGCGCCACCGGGGTAGAACGCCACCAGCACGGCATACAGCAGGTAGGAGCTGAGGATCACCATCACGATGACCGCCAGCACCATCATCGACATCGACAGCACGATGTGCCGGCTCAGGCCCGAGCGGCGCATCAATGGTCCGCCGCCAGCCGGTAACCGACGCCGCGCACGCTGGCCGGCACGTTGGCCAGGCCGACATCATCGAGTTTGCGCCGCAGCTTGCTGACGTGGCTGTCCACGGTGCGCTCCAGCGCTTCGCTTTCCGGCAGGCACGCGTGCATGAGTTCGCTGCGGCTGAAGATGCGCATGGGTGCCAGCGCCATGCAGTGCAGCAGTTTGTATTCGGTCAGGGTGAGCAGCAGTTCGTGACTGTAGCCATCGCCTTCGACATGCACGGCGTGGTGCTCCGGATCGATCACCAGGCTGCCCACGCGCAGGATCTCCGGTGCGCTCGGGCGCGGCGCATTCAAGGTGCGGCGCAGCACCGCACGCACCCGCGCGGCGACTTCGGCCGGGTTGAAGGGCTTGACCACGTAATCGTCCGCGCCCATCCGCAGCGCGGTGAGCTTGTCCAGGTCCTGGTCCAGCGCGGTCAACATGATCACCGGCGTATCGCCGCGCTGGCGCAGCGTGTTGAGCACGGTCCAGCCGTCCATGCCCGGCATCTGCACGTCGAGCAGGACCAGGTCCGGCCGCGCGCTGCGATGCAGGGCGAGGGCGCCGAGGCCGTCCTGCGCGCGCAGCGTGCGCAGGCCTTCGCGGGCTAGGTAGGCCTCGACGATGTCGGCGATCTCGGGTTCGTCCTCGACGATCAGGACCAGGGCGTTGAGCGAATGATCCCAACGCGCGGTGGGGGCGCCGGGTGAATCGGAGGCGGGCATGCAGGGCAGGGCCGGAAGGTGCTTGTGCTCCATCGTATCTCCACACTTCCTCCATCGAAACCCCACCGAGCCCACGCAGACTGCCGCCATCGTGATTTCAGCCGGTGTTCCGGCCCTGTGCTGCGGATGAAGAACTCCAGATGGTTGCCCGCCCTTGGGGCGGCGAACGAGACACGGCGCGTGCGCGGTGGGCGCATGACGCTGCGACGATGGCGGGTGCACACATGAACGCGCTCCTGCAACCGGCACACGTCGAGGCAGCCGAGGCGCGGCTCTGGGATGCGCTGGTCCAGTGGCAGCCGCAGCAGGTGCGTGCGCTGCTGTCGCCGGCGCTGTTCCTGACCGACCACGCTGGCCAGCGCCAAGATGCGTCCCCGCTGCTGGCCGGCTGGAACGCGCGGCGCATCCGCATCGCCGCGATCGAGCGGCAGCAGACCGAGCAGCTCGCCTGCGGCGCGATGGTGCTGGTCACCGGCGAGCTGCGCATCCACCTCGATGGCGAGCACGGCAGGCGCCTGCACACACTGCGCCTGCTGCGGGTCTGGACGCGCAGCAGCACCGCGCCCGGCGTGCAGCTGCTGTCGATGTGCGTGCTCCCCGCATCGCCACCGGTGCGCTGAACCGCGCGTTCAGCAGGGCGGGTGGGGTCAGCGCCGCTTCACCTGTTCTCACGGCGCGGCAGGTACGATCAAGTGTTGTCGACGTTATCGCAAGGAGTTCCTCATGCGCGCATCTCCCTGGTTGTTGAGCCTGGCCGTTACCGGCGTACTCGCCGCCTGCCAACCGGCCACCGAGAGCAGCCCCGCCGCCGACGGCAGCGAAGCGCCGCCCCCCCTCGATGCCTCCACGGCCGATGAGCGCAGCTACGCCTTCCGCTGTGGCGAGCTGGAAGTGCATGCCACCTACCGCGGCCAGGATTCGGCGACGGTGGTGGTGGGTGACCGTACCTTCGCAATGTCGTCGCAGCCGGCCGCGTCCGGTGCCAAGTATGGCGATGGGCAGGGCAACGAATTCTGGACCAAGGGCACCACTGACGGGATCCTGATCCTCAAGGGCGAACCGGATCGCACCTGCACAGGCACCGGCGAGCAGGGCGGCGAAGCACCGCCGGCCAACGCCACGGCCACTGCGGATGCCGATGCGGCGGGCGGGTTCCGCGCGACCGGGAACGAGCCCGGCTGGCTGGCCCAGGTCGGTGCGGGTGCGACGCCGGCGCTGCACATCGAGATGGATTACGGCGAGCGCAAGCTCGAGATTCCCAGCCCCACGCAGGGCCGTGATGGCTGGTCCGGTACCGCCGCCGATGGCACCCCGGTCAAGCTGACTTTCCAACGCACGGTGTGCCAGGACGATATGAGCGGCCAGGCCTTCGGGGCCACCGCGATGCTGACGGTCGGTGCGCGCCAGTACCATGGGTGTGGCGATTTTGCCGGTGCGCCGTCGCTGGCAGCCAAGCCCTGATCGATCCGTCGTCACCGGATGCGCGCGTGCGCGTCCGGTGAGGCATCAGATGCCGCGCGGGCAGGGATTGGGCAGCGCGCGGCTGCGCGTATCCAGGACCAGTTCGTTGCGGGTGCCGAGCAGCATCAGCTCGGTGTGCACCAGGCAATTGTCCGCATGGCGCTGCAGAAGCTGGTTGAACAGCCTGGCGCGGTCGTCGCAGTACTCGTGGATCGCATACGCCAGTTCGCGGGCGCGGTCCTCGTCGTAGGCTTCTTCGCCGGCGAAGTGCTGGCACGCGCTTTCGCGGCCCAGGAACGCCTGCACGTCGCCCGGCATCGCGCAGTACATGCGGATGTCTTCGGCCACGAACAGCTCGGCAGGCACGTCGCAGCGTGCATTGCCGGTGGTATCGACCGCTGCTGCGGCCGCCGTGGCTTCGGGGTCCAGCGTCTCGCTCTCCACTGCCCGCGGCGAGCACGCCGCGAGCAGCAGGAGCAGGACGGTCGGTGCGGACCGCTTAGTCGGCACGGCCGGCGAATTCACCGGTGGTGGTGTTGACCAGCACGCGTTCGCCGTTGGCGATGTACTCCGGCACCATGATCTCGATGCCGGTGCTGAGCTTGGCCGGCTTCGGGCGCTTGGTGGCGGTGCCGCCCTTGAGCTCCGGCGGGGTCTCGACCACTTCCAGCACCACGCTGGTCGGCAGCTGTACGCCCACCGGGGTCTCGTCGATCACCTGCACGTAGATGCCGGTCAGGCCATCGGTGATGTAGCCGGCGTCATCGCCGAGCACGTCCGCGTCGACCATGTACGGGGTGTAGTCCTCGTCGTCCAGGAAGACGAAGGCGTCGCCGTCCATGTACGAGTAAGTCGCCTGGCGGCGCAGCAGTTCGACTTCCGGCAGGTTGTCGTCGGCATCGAAGCTGGAATCGAGCTTGTTGCCGCCGGGCACGCTGTACATGATGAAACGGAAGCGGACATTGCCGCCGCGGCCCTGCGGGGAGCTGCGTTCGATGTCGCGGATCTGGTAGACGCCGTTGTTGAATTCGACGACGTTGCCTTTCTTGATGTCGCTGGCTTTCATGGGAATGAAGGTCGGTTCGTGGAGGTGGCGGGTGCCGGAACCGGGCACCCAGCGGGTTGCGTGCTCGCTTACTTCGGCGCCAGACGCACGGCGCCGTCAAGGCGGATGGTTTCGCCGTTGAGATAGGTGTTGCCCAGGATGTAGGCGACCAGGCCGGCGAAATCGTCCGGCTTGCCCAGGCGCGGCGGGAACGGGATGGAGGCGGCCAGCGATTCCTGCACGGCCGGCGGCATGCCGTCGACCATCGGAGTCCAGAAGATGCCCGGGGCGATGGTCATCACGCGGATGCCGAAGCGCGACAGCTCGCGGGCCATCGGCAGGGTCATGCTGACCACGCCGCCCTTGGAGGCGGCATAGGCGGCCTGGCCTATCTGGCCCTCATAGGCGGCCACGCTGGCGGTGTTGATGATCACGCCGCGCTCGCCGTCCTCGCCCGGGGTGTTGTGCTGCATGCGGTTGGCGGCGGCCTTGGCGACGTTGAAGCTGCCGACCAGGTTGACCATCACCGTGCCCTGGAAGTTGGCCAGCGGCATCGGCGCTTCCTTGCCGAGCACGCGGCCGGCGCCGAGGATGCCGGCGCAGTTGACCGCCACGTTCAGCCCGCCCAGGAAGTCGCACGCGGCCTCGATCTGCGCGGCCACGGCGGCTTCATCGCTGACGTTGGTGCTGTAGTAGCGCGCATTGGCCTGGCCCAGTTCGGCCACGGCCGCGGCGCCCTTGTCGTCATTGAGATCGAACAGGGCCACCTTGGCGCCGTGGGCGACCAGGTGCTGGGCCACGGACAAGCCTAGGCCGGAGACACCGCCGGTGATGACGGCGCGGACAGAAGACAGCTGCATTGCACGATCCCGCTGGTTCAAGAACCGCCGATTCTAACGGAAGCGGTCGCGATCACTGTTGTGCACTGCCCACGGCCACCCTCGCGCGCAGCGCCAGCCGCCGGGCGAACTCATCCGGTGCCAGTCCCGGCGCGAACAGGAAGCCCTGGCCGACCGAGACCCCCAGTGTCTGCAGGAACTGGCGCTGGGCCTCCGATTCGATGCCCTCGGCCACCAGTCCCAGCCCGAGGCTGCGGGCGATCCCGCACACGGCTTCGCAGACGGCGACATCCGAGCGGTTGCCCGGGACCCCCTCGACGAACAGCTGGCTCAGTTTGAGCCCGTGGATCGGCAGCCGGCGCAGGTAGTTCAGCGCGCTGTAGCCTTCGCCGAAGTCGTCGATGGTGAGCAGCACGCCCATCTCGCGCAGCTGCGCGAAGGTGCGCAGGGTGTCCGGCGCGTCCTCGATCAAGACCCGTTCGGTGAACTCCAGCTCCAGCGCGCTGCCGGGCAGGTGGAACTCATCCAGCACCGCGCGCACGTGCCGGGCCAGGTCTTCGCCGACGAACTGCCGGTAGGACACGTTGACCGCCACCCGTACGATGCCGAGCCCGTCATCCTGCCAGCGGCGTACCTGCCGGCAGGCCTCGCGCAGCACCCACAGGCCGATCCGGACGATGTCGCCGGTGTTCTCGGCATGGCCGATGAAGATATCCGGGCGCAGCTCGCCCAGCTGGGTGTTGCGCCAGCGGATCAGTGCCTCGGCGGCGATCAGCTGGCCGCTGTGCAGGTTGACCTGCGGCTGGTACACCAGATGGAACTCATCGTCGTCCAGCGCGCGGTGCAGGCGGCTCTCGATCTGCAGGCGATCGTGCTGGCGCTGGGCCAGCTCGGGCGAGAATACCTGCCAACCGTTGCGGCTGCGCCGCTTGCAGTCGTACATGGCGATGTCGGCGTTCTGGATGAGCTGCTGCGGGCGCAGTCCGTCCTGCGGCGCGCGCGCGATGCCGATGCTGGTGGTCACCGGAAACTCGTCGGCGCCGAAACGGAACGGCGTGCTGAAGGCGCGGGTGATGGCCTCGGCCAGCTGCTCGGGCTGGTCGGCCTGGTCGCGGGTATCGCAGACCACCAGGAACTCGTCGCCGCCGAACCGCGCCAGCAATCCTTCGGTACCGATCGCTGTGGCGATGCGGCGGGTGGCATCGATCAGCAGTTCATCGCCGGCGTTGTGGCCGAGCAGATCGTTGACGATCTTGAAGCGGTCCAGATCGATGTAGAGCACGGCGACCCGGCAGTGCGTCGGGTTGGCCATGCGCGTGGCCAGGTCATTGAGCACCGCGTCGCGGTTCATGATCCCGGTGAGGGGATCGGTGCGCGCCTGGATGCGCAGTGTCTCCTCGGCCTGCTTGCGCGCGGTGATGTCCTGCACGGTGCCGGCGATGCGCGCGGCATCCACATCCCCGGCCTCGGCCTCGCCGATCATGCGCACCCAGAACGAGTGGCCGTCGCTGCGCTGGCCCTGCAGTTCCAGCTCGAAGGAGACCTGTTTGTCGATCACGTCCAGCAGTGCCTGCTGCAGCTGCGAACGGTCATCCAGGCGCAGGCATTCAAGCAGCTCGGCCATGTCGCGCATCGGCAGCGCCTGGCCGAGGATGCGGGTCGCCTCGTCGGTCAGGTACAGGCGCTGCAGGCCACGGTCCCACTCCCAGCCGCCGATGTGCGCCAGTGACTGCGCGCGGTCGAACAGGGTGTTGTTCCGTTTGAGTTCGGTGATGTCACTGAACAGCGCGAACACATGGTCCGGTGCATCGCGCCCGTTGCCGTACACCGGCACGTTGGTGGTGGAGATCCAGATCATCCGCCCGCGCGGGCGGTGGTACAGGCCGACGATGGTGCTGCGCACGATGCGGCCGCTCTGCAGCGAAACGCTGGCCGGCCACTGCTCGCGGGTGAGCGGGTGCCCGTGCTCGTCCACGCTGATCCAGTCTTCAGGAGCAAGCATCGCCTGCAGGCTGCCGCCATTGCCGGCCGTGCCGAGAATGCGGTGCGCGGCCGGATTGGCGGACACCACGCGCAGCTGGCGGTCGAACAGGATCACGCCCTTGTCGATCGACTCCATCAGCAGCCGGTAGCGCGATTCGGCCTGCCAGCGGCTGCTCAGATCCCGGGCCACCGCCACGATGCAGTGCTCGCCCTGGTGTTCGAAGCCGGCCGAATGCACCTCGACGGGAAACCGGCTGCCGTCGCCGCGCATGTTGGTGACTTCGATGACATAGGTTTCGCCCCGGTGCAGGGCCTCCCAGACCGGGTCCAGATGGTCGCCGGGCAGGTCGGGGTTCAACAGCTCGATCGGCTGCCCGACGATCTCCTCGCGGGGGCGGCCGTAGGCGCGCACGCCGGCCTTGTTGAGGTCCAGCACCACGCCGCTTTCGCTGAGGATGCTGACCGGGTCCGGGACCGCATCGAACAGCGCGGCATAGCGACGCAGGGCCAGCTGGCGCTCGTCCATGGCTTCCTGCAGGGCCTGCTGGACATTCTCCAGCAGGCCGCGCAGCTCACCGGGCGAGCGGGCCAGTGCATGTTCCAGGGCGGCCAGCGCGTGGACGTGGGCGGTGAGGTGATCACCGACCGCAGCGTCCTTGCGCCGGCCGCCGCTTTTCATGTCGCCGCCAGCGCCTTGCCAGCCTTGCTGCCGGTCTCGCGCCCGAGGCGCGCGGCCAGCCAGCGCCCCGTGGCGGCCAGCGCCGGCAGATCGATGCCGGTGCGCATGCCGATGCCGTGCAGCATGTAGACCACATCCTCGCTGGCGACGTTGCCGCTGGCGCCCTTGGCATACGGGCAGCCGCCCGCACCGGAGACGGCCGAGTCGACCACGCGCACGCCTTCTTCCAGGCAGGCATCGATGTTGGCCAGCGCCTGGCCATAGGTGTCGTGGAAATGCACGGCCAGCGCGGCCATCGGCAGCTCGCTGGCGACGGCCTTGAGCATCGCGCGTGCCTTGCGCGGCGTGCCGACGCCGATCGTGTCGCCGAGCGAGATTTCGTAACAGCCCATGTCGTGCAGCGCACGGGCGACGCGCACCACCTCGCTCACCGCGACCTCGCCCTGGTACGGGCAACCGAGCACGGTGGACACGTAGCCACGCACCTTGACCCCGTCCGCCTTGGCCCGCTCCAGGATCGGCGCGAAGCGCGCCAGCGACTCTTCGATGCCGGCGTTGGTATTGGTCCGGTTGAACGTCTCCGAGGCGGCGGTGAACACCGCCACTTCCTGGACGCCCACCGCGCGGGCTCGGTCGTAGCCCTGTTCGTTGGGCACCAGCACCGGGTAGTCGATGCCGGGACGGCGGTCGATCCCGGTGTAGACCTCGGCGGCGTCGGCCAGCTGCGGCACCCAGCGCGGGCTGACGAAGCTGGTGGCCTCGATGGTGCGCAGCCCGGTAAGCGAGAGCTGGCGGATCAGCTCGATCTTGTCGGCGGTGGCGACCGGCTGGGCTTCATTCTGCAGCCCGTCGCGCGGGCCGACCTCGACGATGCGGACGAAATCATCCATGGGCCAGTCCTCCGCGAACGGAGCGACGGACGACCAGCAGGGGGCGGGGCGGGGTAGAGGTCACGGAGATTCCTGTCAGACGAAAGGCGGCCCACGGTCCCCGGCAGGCCACGAAAAGGGGATACGCGGGATGGGCGGCAAAGCGGCCATCCCGCCGGCGTGGGGCGGTCAGCCGGGGTGGTGGCAGACCGCTTCGATGTTGTTGCCGTCCGGGTCGAGCACGAACGCCCCGTAGTAATCGGGGTGGTAGTGCTCGCGGATGCCGGGGGCGCCATTGTCGGTGCCGCCGGCCGCCAGTGCGGCGCGGTGGAAGGCGTCCACGTCGGCGCGGCGGCCGGCGCTGAAGGCCACGTGCACGCCCCCGTGGGCACCGGGCGCGTTGCCGATCCAGAAGTCCGGCTTGCCCGTGCGGCCGAAGCCGGCATGGTCGTGATCGCCGGTCTGGGCGGCCGACACCTGCATTACTACCGAGATGCCCAGCGGGGCCAGGGCCTGCTGGAAGAACGCCAGGCTGCGCGCGAAATCGGCGCAGCGGATGCCAACGTGGTCGAGCATGACGCTTTCCTCAGTCCTGGGTGACCCAATGCGGGGCGCGTTTGTCGAGGAAGGCCCCAAGGCCCTCCTGGCCTTCGGCCGAGACCCGCAGGCGGGCGATCAGGGCCGCGTTGTCGCGGTCGGTGGCATCGCGGTCGCGGCCCAGCGCGACCCGGCGGACCAGGTCCTTGGCCGAGGACGAGGCCACCGGCCCGGCCTTGTCGAGCAGGCCAAGCTGGCGCTGGACGGCCTCGTCGATCCGTTCCGGCTCGATCAGCTGGTGGACCAGGCCGATGCGCAGGGCGGTCTCGGCATCGAAATGCTCGCCGGTGGCGAACCAGCGACGCGCCTGGCGGGGCCCGATCGCATCGATGACATAGGGCGAAATCACCGCGGGCAGCAGGCCCAGGCGGCTTTCGGTCAGCCCGAAGCGGGCGCTGGTGCTGGCGATGGCGATGTCGCAGCAGGCGACCAGGCCGACCCCGCCACCGAAGGCGGCGCCCTGGACGCGGGCAATGGTCGGCTTCGGCAGCTCGTCCAGGGTCCGCATCAGGCGGGCCAGGGCCAGCGAGTCCTGGCGGTTGTCTTCCTCGCTGGCGGCGGCCATGCCACGCATCCACTGCATGTCCGCGCCCGCCGAGAACGAGGCGCCGTCGCCGGCGAGCACCACCGCGCGGACGTGGTCGTCGCGGCCGGCGGCCTCCAGGGCGGCCGTCAGCTGGGCGATCAACGAGGCGTCGAAGGCGTTGTGCAGGGCCGGGCGGTTCAGCCACAGGGTCAGCACCGAGGCGCTGCGTTCAATCCGTAGTGCATCACTCATGGGTCGGCTTGCTCCGTTACATGTACAGATCATAGCGGGCCATGGGGCACGGGCAATGCCGCGGCGCGTCGATGGTAGAATTGATAACCATTCCTATCATCGAGAAGGCGCTCCGTGACGTTGTCCGATCTGGCGCTGTACAGCTCCGCCGTGGTGGAGTCCGTGCAGGAACTACACGCAAACGATGCGATCGCCCGCCGACTGAAGGAGCTTGGCTTCGTCAAAGGCGAAGAAGTGCGTCTGGTCGCCCGTGGTCCGGTCGGCGCCGAGCCGCTGCTGGTGCAGGTCGGGTTCACGCGCTTCGCGCTGCGCCGTAGTGAGGCCGCCCGTATCGTGGTCACCGCATTGCAGGCGCGGGAGGCCCACGCATGAGCGCCGCGACCAACGCCCTGCGCATCGCCCTGGTCGGCAACCCCAACAGTGGCAAGACCGCGCTGTTCAACCAGCTGACCGGCAGCCGCCAGAAAGTGGCCAACTACACCGGCGTGACCGTGGAGCGCAAGGAAGGCCGCCTGCGCGCGCCGTCAGGCCGCGAGTTCGCCGTGCTCGATCTGCCCGGCGCCTACAGCCTGCAGCCGGCCAGCCTGGACGAGGCGATCACCCGTGATCTGTGCCGGGGCTTCTACCCCGGCGAGGCTGCCCCGGACGTGCTGCTGTGCGTGATCGATGCGACCAACCTGCGCCTGCATCTGCGCTTCGCGCTGGAGCTGCGTGAGCTGGGCAAGCCGATGATCGTGGCGCTGAACATGGTGGATGCGGCCGAGCGCCGCGGCATCAAGATCGACGTGCAGGCGCTGGAACAGGCGCTGGGCGTGCCCGTGGTGGAGACCGTGGCGGTGCGTCGCAATGGCGCGGCCAGGCTGGTCGAGCGCCTGGATGCGATGGTGCCGCACCTGCAGGCGCCGGTGGCAGTGCCCGCGGCCGAGACCGATTACCACGCCCAGGTGCGCGACATCCTCTCCGCCTCGGTGAGCATGCCGACGCGCACGGCGAAGATCGACGACGCGCTGGACCGCTGGCTGCTGCACCCGGTGTTCGGGCTGCTGACCCTGGCGGTGGTGATGTTCCTGATCTTCCAGGCCGTCTACGCCTGGGCCACCCCGGTCATGGACCTCATCGAGGCCGGCACCGCCGCACTGGGTGGCTGGATCGGGGGCGCGCTGCCGGAAGGCCCGCTCAACAGCCTGCTCACCGACGGCATCATCGCCGGCGTGGGTGGCGTGATCGTGTTCCTGCCGCAGATCCTGATCCTGTTCGCCTTCATCCTGGCGCTGGAGGAGTCGGGCTACCTGCCGCGCGCGGCCTTCCTGCTGGACCGCATGATGGCCGCGGCCGGCCTGTCCGGGCGCTCGTTCATCCCGCTGCTGTCCAGCTTCGCCTGCGCGGTGCCGGGCATCATGTCCACCCGCAGCATCCAGGACCCGCGCGACCGGCTCGCCACGATCCTGGTCGCTCCGCTGATGACCTGTTCGGCGCGCCTGCCGGTGTATGCGCTGCTGATCGGCGCCTTCATCCCGCAGAAGCAGATCTGGGGCGTGTTCAACCAGCAGGGCCTGGTCCTGTTCGGGCTGTATGCGGCCGGCATCGTCAGCGCGCTGCTGATGTCCTGGACGATGAAGAAGTGGCGCCGCGACAAGAGCGAGCATCCGCTGATGCTGGAACTGCCGTCCTACCGCATCCCGCACCCGCGCGATCTGGCGGTCGGGCTGTACGAACGCGGCATGATCTTCCTCAAGCGCGTGGGCGGCATCATCCTGGCGCTGACCATCCTGCTGTGGGTCCTGCTGTCGTTCCCGGGGGCGCCGGAGAACGCCACGATGCCGGCGATCGACTACAGCTTCGCCGGCCAGATCGGTCACGCGATGGCGGTGTTCTTCGCGCCGCTGGGCTTCAACTGGCAGATCTGCATCGCGCTGATCCCGGGCCTGGCCGCGCGCGAAGTGGCGGTGGCTTCTCTGGCCACGGTGTACGCACTGTCGGCCGCTGATGACGATGCAGCCAGCCAGGCACTGACGCCCCTGATCAGCGATGGCTGGTCGCTGGCCACCGCGCTGTCGCTGCTGGTCTGGTACATCTACGCCCCGATGTGCATCTCCACGCTGGCCACGATCAAGCGCGAGACCAACTCGTGGAAGCAGATGGGCTTTGCCACGTTCTACCTGTTCGCGGCCGCCTACATCGCCTCGCTGATCACCTACCAGGTGACCGTGGCACTGGGCGGCGGCTGATGGAGACCGGCCTGCTGCTGCAGTACGCCGTCATCGCGCTGGCCGTGCTGGCCAGCGCGTGGGTGGTGATGAAGAAGCAGTTCCCGGGCACCGTGCGCCGGGCGCGCGGGGCGATCGCGCTGGGGCTGGTCAAGCCGCAGCGTGCCGCCTGGCTGCAGGCGCTGGGCCGCAGGATCGCGCCACCTGCCACGGGTGGCGGTGGTGCGTGTGGCGGCTGCGACAGTTGTGGGCCGACGCCGCCCAAGCAGCACTGAGGGGCGGGATCCACGCCTTGCGTGGATTCCCCTGCAGAACCACAGTCAGCGGCCCAGGTTGCCCAGTCGCTCCACCTGCCGCAACCAGGCCTCACGCTGCGCCAGCGTGGTGCTGCGCACCGGGCCGAATCCGCTGATCCTGACCGGCTTGATCCCGCAGAATTCCAGGATCGTGCGGCGGATCTGCTGATATCCCGGCATGCGGTACACCCAACGGTAGTACCAGGGCGGGGTGTCCAGGGTCGTGATCACCCGCGCGCTGCGCCCACCGAGCAGCCGGTCCCACCACACCGAATCCTTGCGATAGCGGAACGCGACGCCAGGCAGGAAGGCGCGGTCAAAGAAGCCCTTCAACAGCGCCGGCATGCCGCCCCACCAGGTCGGGTAGACCAGCACCAGGTGGTTGCATTCGGCAATGGCGGCCATGATTTCCTGCAGGTCGGGCTCCAGCGGCTGGATCTGGCGGTAACCATGGCGCAGGACAGGATCGAAATCGGCCTCGCCCAGGGCAAACAGGTGGACGCCGTGGCCGGCCGCCTGCGCGGCGTCCCGGTAGCGCTGTGCCATTGCGCCGCACAGGCTGTCACGGTCGGGGTGGCCAAGCAGGATGACGATGGAGCGGGACATGGACGTACTCGCAGGAGGGGAGCGCAAGCCTGCGGTCTGCCCCATGGGGCAGAGTCAAGCGGCCCGGCAGTCGCCCGCGGCCATGCAGCTTTCCAGTGCGCCGGTATCCCCGTGGACGACGAGTTCGGCCACCTCATCGCGTAGAACGGTGAGCGCCTGGTCCAGCTGGTGGAGGCGCTCCATGTCTGCGCGCACCGCCTGTTGGCGCGTCACCAGCAGTGTCTGCACGCGTGGCCAATCGATGCCGCCATCGGCGCGACGCAGGCAGGCCACGTCGGCGAGCCGGAACCCGAGCGTCAGCGCCTGGCGGATCAGCTGGACCAGATGGAGATCCTGTTCGCTGTAGTCGCGGTAGCGATTGACCCGCGGGACCGGCGCCAGCAGGCCGCGTGCTTCATACAGGCGGATGGCCTTCTGGCTGGCGCCGCTGCGTCGGGCGATGTCGGAGATGCGCATGGATCAATCCCGCATCGGCCCGCCATGCATCACCAGGTGATGGCCGAGGCCCGGTGCGCTGCGGGTGACGGGAAGGCGCGGTTGCGAACGCTGCATGGAGAGGCTGCCAGAGGGACCGGCCGGCCAGCGTAGCAAGCCGCGGGTGGTTTTCCTCTTGTACATCCTCGCCACCACCCGCTAGCCTGCGGGCATGACTACCACTCCCCTACGTTTGCTCATCCACGGTGCGTCCGGCCGCATGGGCCAGGCGCTGCTCCGCCTTGCCGCCGACACTCCCGCCCTGCAGGTCGTGGCCGCGGTCACCCGCCGCTCGCCGGCCCAGCGCGTGGTCGAGGGCGTGCCGCACTTCGCCAGCAGTGAGCTGGGCGGTGCCCCCCAGTTCGATGTCGCCATCGATTTCAGCCTGCCCGAGGGGTTCGATCCGGTGCTGGCGCTGTGCGTGGAGCGCGGCGCCGGCTTCGTCTCCGGTACCACGGGCATCAGCGAGGCGCAGCGCCAGGCGCTGATCCAGGCGGCCGGCCGGATTCCGCTGGTCTGGGCCTCCAACTTCAGCCTGGGCGTGGCGGTGCTGGACGAGCTGGTCGAGCGTGCAGCCGCCGCGCTGAAGGGTTGGGACTGCGACATCGTCGAATCCCACCACAGCCAGAAGAAGGACGCACCGTCCGGCACGGCCCTGACCCTGGGCGCGGCGGCGGAGAAGGGCGGGGCCGAGCCGCACTACGCCAGCCTGCGCGCCGGCGACATCGTCGGTGAGCACCTGGTCCAGTTCACCGGGCTGGGCGAGCGCATCGAACTGACCCACCGCGCGACCAACCGCGACATTTTCGCCCGAGGGGCGATGTTTGCCGCCCGCCAGCTGCCGGGCCGTGCGCCGGGCAGCTACCGCGTGCGCGACCTGCTGGATGGGGCGACGCCGCCGCCTGCCGTCTGAATGGGCCCCGCGGGGCCAGCGGGGCGCGCGCCTGAACCGGCGCTGCGCCCTTTATCGGCCTGAACAGGGCAATTGCACGCGGATACTGGCGTCGAACCCGGCTTCCCTTTACAATTCCCGCTCGCCGAATCACGACAGCCGGACCGGTCCAGAACCGCAGTCCGCGCTTTTTTGCAGCCGCTTTTTCGTGAAGCGCAGGCGTGACTTCGGCGACCCCTCGGTAGCCAAAGTGAGATTTCCGTGACCCAAGCCGCAATCCTCGTCCTCGAAGACGGCACCGTATTCGAGGGCGAATCCGTAGGCGCGCCCGGCCTGTCCGTCGGTGAGGTGGTGTTCAACACCGCCATGACCGGCTATCAGGAAGTGTTGACCGATCCTTCCTACGCCCGGCAGATGGTCACGCTGACCTACCCGCATATCGGCAACACCGGCATGACCGACCAGGACGATGAAGCGGCCAAGGTATGGTCGGCCGGCCTGATCGTGCGCGATGTCCCGCGCCGCCCGAGCAATTGGCGCAGCCAGGTGTCGCTGCAGGATTGGCTGCTCCAGCGCGGCGTGGTCGCCATCTCCGGCATCGATACCCGCAAGCTGACCCGCATCCTGCGCGAGCGCGGCGCGCAGAACGGCGCCCTGATGGCCGGTGACGACATCAATGTCGACATCGCTCTGGAAGCGGCGCGCAAGTTCCCGGGCCTGAAGGGCATGGACCTGGCCAAGGTGGTCAGCACCGACAAGAGCTACACCTGGACCGAGGGCCAGCTGGATCTGGACAGCAACGCCTTCGTCAACGCGGCGCCGCGCTTCAAGGTGGTGGCCTATGACTTCGGCGCCAAGCTGAACATCCTGCGCATGCTGGCCGAGCGCGGCTGCGAGCTCACCGTGGTGCCGGCGCAGACCCCGGCAGCCGAAGTGCTGGCGATGAATCCGGACGGCGTGTTCCTGTCCAACGGCCCGGGCGATCCGGAACCGTGCGATTACGCGATCGGCGCGATCAAGACCTTCCTGGAAAAGAAGGTGCCGACCTTCGGCATCTGCCTGGGCCACCAGCTGCTGGCGCTGGCCTCCGGCGCGAAGACGGTCAAGATGGGTCACGGCCATCACGGCGCCAACCACCCGGTCCAGGATCTGGACAGTGGTCGCGTCATGATCACCTCGCAGAACCACGGTTTCGCGGTCGATGAAGCCTCGCTGCCGGCGACCCTGCGCGTGACCCACCGCTCGCTGTTCGACGGCACCAACCAGGGCATCGCGCGCACCGACGTGCCGGCGTTCTCGTTCCAGGGCCATCCGGAAGCCTCGCCGGGCCCGCACGATGTCGGTCCGCTGTTCGACCGCTTCGTGGCACTGATGGCCGAGGCGAAAGCTTGATGCGCAGCCTCGCGCTGCTGCCGTTGCTGTGGTGTGTCACGGGTGTGGCGCAGGCTGCGCCCGCCGCCGATGCCGACGTGGCGGCGGTGGTGAAGACGCTGGGCCTCGGCACGCTGGGCGCCACCATGTCCAGTCTGGTGATCGACACCACGCCGGCGCTGAAGGCGCTGTCGGAGGCTGATCAGCAGTGCGCGCAGGTACCCGTGCGCGATCTGCTGGATGCGCAGTTCCGTGGTTCCATCATCACGGGTCTGGGCAGCGATGGCGACGCCGTGATCGCCGAGTGGGCGCGCTTCCTGGCTACGCCGGCGGGCGAGGCGCTGGCGGGCGGCTTCGCCAATTCCACGCCCGAGAACACCGAGGCCAAGGCCGCTGCCGGCCTGGCCGGGCCGGACCGCGCACAGCTTGCCGCCTTCATCGGCAGCCCGGCCTATCGCCGGCTGGTGGCGTCGTTCGAGAGCGGGCCGGCGATGCCGGACAATCTGGGCGCGCAGTTGGCCAAGCCGCTGCAGGACCAGTGCCGGATCGTGCTGAACCCCGACGATATTTCCTGATCGACAGCGTGCGATCACCCCCATCTGCCTCGCTGTCCAGACTTAGAGAAGACAATGCCCAAGCGCACTGACCTTAAAACCATCCTCATCATCGGTGCCGGCCCGATCGTCATCGGCCAGGCCTGTGAGTTCGACTACTCCGGCGCGCAGGCCTGCAAGGCGCTGCGCGACGAGGGTTACCGCGTGGTGCTGGTCAACAGCAATCCGGCCACGATCATGACCGACCCGGAGATGGCCGACGCCGTCTACATCGAGCCGATCAACTGGCAGACGGTCGAGAAGATCATCGCCAAGGAAAAGCCCGATGCGCTGCTGCCGACCATGGGTGGCCAGACCGCGCTGAACTGCGCGCTGGACCTGGCCGACAACGGCGTGCTGGAGAAGTACAACGTCGAGCTGATCGGCGCCAAGCGCGATGCCATCCGCATGGCCGAAGACCGCGAGCTGTTCCGCGTGGCCATGGGTGAGATCGGCCTGGAGTGCCCGTCCGCTGCGGTCGCGCACACGCTGGAAGAAGCGATCGATATCCAGACCCGCGTCGGCTACCCGACCATCATCCGCCCCAGCTTCACCCTGGGCGGCAGCGGTGGCGGCATCGCCTACAACCGCGAAGAGCTGGTCGATATCGTGACCCGTGGCCTGGAGCTGTCGCCGACCACCGAAGTGCTGGTGGAAGAGTCGGTGCTGGGCTGGAAGGAATTCGAGATGGAGGTGGTGCGCGACACCGCCGACAACTGCATCATCGTCTGCTCGATCGAGAACCTGGACCCGATGGGCGTGCACACCGGTGACTCGATCACCGTGGCCCCGGCCCAGACCCTGACCGACAAGGAATACCAGCGCCTGCGCGATGCCTCCATCGCCGTGCTGCGCAAGATCGGCGTGGATACCGGTGGCTCGAACGTGCAGTTCGGCATCAGCCCGACCACCGGCCGCGTGGTCGTGATCGAAATGAACCCGCGCGTGTCGCGTTCCTCGGCGCTGGCCTCCAAGGCCACCGGCTTCCCGATCGCCAAGGTCGCGGCCAAGCTGGCGGTGGGTTACACCCTGGACGAATTGAAGAACGAAATCACCGGCGGCCTGACCCCGGCCTCGTTCGAGCCCTCCATCGATTACGTCGTCACCAAGATCCCGCGCTTCGCCTTCGAGAAGTTCCCGGCCGCCGATGCGCGCCTGACCACCCAGATGAAGTCGGTGGGCGAGGTGATGGCGATGGGCCGCACCTTCCAGGAGTCGCTGCAGAAGGCGCTGCGTGGCCTGGAAACCGGCAAGGTCGGGCTGGACCCGACCGGCCTGGACCTGTCCAACGAAGACGACATCACCACGATCAAGCGCGAGCTCAAGGCCCCGGGCCCGGAGCGCCTGTTCTTCGTCGGTGATGCATTCCGCGCCGGTTTCAGCGTGGAAGACGTGTTCGCCCTGTCGCACATCGACCCGTGGTTCCTGGACCAGATCGAAGAGATCATCCAGGCCGAGGCCGGGGTGGCCGCTGATGGCATCGATGCGCTGGACGCCGCGCGCCTGCGCAAGCTCAAGCGCGCCGGTTTCTCCGATGCCCGTCTGGCCGAACTGACCGGTACCAACGAAGCGGCCGTGCGCGCGCTGCGTCGTGCCCACAAAGTGCGCCCGGTGTACAAGCGCGTGGATTCCTGTGCCGCCGAGTTCGCCACCAGCACCGCGTACCTGTACTCGACCTACGAGGACGAGTGCGAAGCGGCGCCGAGCAACCGCGACAAGATCATGATCCTGGGCGGCGGTCCGAACCGCATCGGCCAGGGCATCGAGTTCGACTACTGCTGCGTGCACGCGGCACTGGCGCTGCGCGATGATGGCTTCGAAACCATCATGGTCAACTGCAACCCGGAAACCGTCTCCACCGATTACGACACCTCCGACCGCCTGTACTTCGAGCCGCTGACGCTGGAAGACGTGCTGGAGATCGTCGAGCTGGAACAGCCGAAGGGCGTGATCGTCCAGTACGGCGGCCAGACCCCGCTGAAGCTGGCGCGCGCGCTGGAAGCCAACGGCGTGCCGGTGATCGGCACCTCGCCGGACTCCATCGATCTGGCCGAAGACCGTGAGCGTTTCCAGCAGCTGGTCGACAAGCTCGGCCTGAAGCAGCCGCCGAACCGCATCGCCCGCAACGACCAGGAAGCCCTGCTGCTGGCCCGCGAGATCGGCTACCCGCTGGTGGTGCGCCCGAGCTACGTGCTGGGCGGCCGTGCGATGGAGATCGTCTACGGTGAATCCGATCTGGCCCGCTACGTCCGCGACGCGGTGAAGGTCTCCAACGATTCGCCGGTGCTGCTGGACCGCTTCCTCGACAACGCCGTGGAAGTCGACGTGGACATCATTGCCGACAAGGACGGCAACGTGCTGATCGGCGGCGTCATGGAGCACATCGAAGAAGCCGGCGTGCATTCGGGCGATTCGTCCTGCTCGCTGCCGCCGTACTCGCTGTCCGCTGAAACCCAGGCCGAGCTGCGTCGCCAGGTCGTCGAGCTGGCCAAGGCCCTGAACGTGGTCGGCCTGATGAACACCCAGTTCGCGATCCAGGCGGGCGAGAACGGCGAAGACATCGTCTACCTGCTGGAAGTGAACCCGCGTGCCTCGCGCACCGTGCCGTTCGTCTCCAAGGCCACCGGCATGCCGCTGGCCAAGATCGCCGCCCGCTGCATGGCGGGCAAGACCCTGGCCGAGCAGGGCGCGACCAAGGAAATCGTGCCGGGCTACTACTCGGTCAAGGAAGCGATCTTCCCGTTCGCCAAGTTCCAGGGCGTCGATCCGATCCTCGGGCCGGAGATGCGCTCCACCGGTGAGGTGATGGGCGTGGGCCGCAGCTTCAGCGCCGCCTTCGCGCGTGCGCAGGAAGCAGGTGGCATCAAGGCGCCGCCGCTGGGCAAGGCCTTCGTTTCGGTGCGTGATCCGGACAAGAAGCGCGTGCTGCCGGTGGCCAAGGCCCTGCTCGAGCGCGGCTACACCCTGGTTGCCACCCGTGGCACCGGCGCGTGGCTGCAGGAGCACGGCATGGACTGCGAGATCGTCAACAAGGTTGTCGAAGGCCGTCCGCACATCGTCGATTCGATCAAGAACGGCGAGATCGTCTACATCGTCAACACGACCGAAGGTCGCGCGGCGATCAACGACTCGTTCTCGATCCGTCGCGAAGCCCTGCAGCATCGCGTGACCTATTCGACCACCATCGCCGGCGCCATGGCGCTGGTGCAATCACTGGAATTCCGCGGGACCGGCCCGGTCTGGTCGCTGCAGGAACTGCACAAGGAGTTGAACGCATGAGAGCACCGATCACCCTGAAGGGCGCGCAGCGTCTGCGCGAAGAGCTTGACCACCTGAAGTCGGTCAAGCGCCCGAAGGTCATCGCGGCGATCGCCGAGGCACGCGAGCACGGCGATCTCAAGGAGAACGCCGAGTACCACGCCGCGCGCGAGGAGCAGGGCTTCATCGAAGGCCGCATCAAGCAGCTGGAAGGCGAGCTTTCGCATGCCGAGATCATCGACATCACCAAGCTCAACGCCGGCAGCAAGGTGGTGTTCGGCGCCACCGTCGAGCTGTCGGACGTGGAAAGCGATGAAGAAAAGCGCTACCAGATCGTGGGTGACCTCGAAGCGGACATCAAGCTGGGCCTGATCGCGATCTCCTCGCCGCTGGCCCGCGCCTTGATCGGCAAGCTGGAAGGCGATGCGGTCACCATCGACGCACCGGCCGGCCAGCGCGAGTACGAAATCGTCAGCGTCCAGTACCTGGACTGACGGCGATGGCCACGGCGACGTTGTTGCTGCCGGCGCGCAGCCGGTTTCCGGCGGCGCCGCTGCCCGATGACGTCGCCAAGGCGCTGGGGCGTGCGGAACGCCGCAGCGCCGAGGTGGGCGAGCGCGCCCAGCTGCGTCGGCATTTCCAGACGCAGCCGGACGCGTGGTCGGCCGCAGCCCTGACCCGCCAGCTGGATGTCGGCGACGCCGACGGGGCGGTATGGCTGCGGGCCGATCCGGCCAACGTGGTGCCGGACATGCATGGCGCGCGCCTGATGGGGCACGGGGATACCCTGCGGCCCGATCTCGCCGATGTCATGCACCTGCTGCCTGCCTTGCAGCCGTTGTTTGCCGGCTACGGTTTCGTGCTGGATGCCCCGGTGCCGTCCCGCTGGTATCTGCGCCTCCCGCCCGGCACCACGCTGCCGGTATTCGCCGAGCCCGATGAAGTGCTCGGCGATGATCTGTTCGCCCATCTGCCCGAAGGCGATGCAGGCCGCCGCTGGCGTGCCCTGCTGACCGAGGCGCAGGTGGTGTTGCACCAGCACGCGTGGACCCAACAGCGCGTGGCCGACGGCAAGCGTGCGATCAACTCGTTGTGGTTCTGGGGCGGTGGTGAGCTGCCCGAACGCGTGACCACCGCGCATGCCCAGGTCCGCAGCCGCGATGCGCTGCTGCAGGCGCTGGCCAAGGCGGCAGGCCTGCAGGCCGATGGCGAGCAGACCGTGGATGCCCTGGTGGACCTGCGCCAGCTGCGTTCGCTGGAGCAGTTGGGCAATGAGGCGATACGGCCGCTGCTGGCGGCGATCGCGCGCGGGGAATTGACGCGGCTGGTCCTGGATTTCGAGGACGGCACGTGCGTGGAGATCGACAAAGGCCAGCGCTGGCGGTTCTGGAAGAAGCCGGTGCAGCTGCACGACACCTGAGTGCAGCGCCGACCGAGGGTCGGCGTTCCTGCCTCTGGCCAGCCCTGGGCTCAGCGCAGTTCCGTCTCGAACGTGGCCAGGTGCCAGAAGCCGCCCGGCATGGCCCGGCACAACCCGGTCACGTATTCGCGGCTCACCACGAACCGCGTGCCATCCCATACCCAGGACCGTCCTGATCCGCAGCGCCCCAGCAACCGTTCGTCCATTTCTTCTTCCAGCACTGCGTCAGGGTGTTTCAGGAAGACGCGTGCGCGGGTCACCAGGACCGGTTCGAACGGCGGTTGCGCGCGGATCACCCAGCTTGGGCCGGTCACGAAGCGGCCCGGGACATGGCAGGCCATCGAGACCAGCAGGTTTACCTGGTCCAGTCGCTCTACCTGCAGCGAGGTCGATTCAATTCGATCGTCATCCCACCCGCATACCACCTGCGCGTCGCGGCCGTCCAACAGCGCGTCTATCAGGTCCTGCCGCCCCTCGAGCAACGCGTCCGCCGGACGGGCCTCCGCCAGCCGTGGGGGACCGTTCAGCACCGGTCTCGGCAGCGCTGGCGGTACACTCGCCTCCGGGCGGGTGCCGCGCTGGATCAGCGCGCCGGGCGTGTCCAGCCGGTCCTGCACCGCATCCATCTTCAGCAGCGTTGACGTGGCACCGCGGTTGGAGATGGGCCAGGCGCTGCCGGCCGCATCAACGATCGCGATGGGCGCACCGCGTCGCAGCGCGACGAGCAGCGCATCGGCCTGTGCGCGGCTGAGCGTGGCCGGGCGGTCGTGCTGGGTGGGAACCACCGTGCCCAGCGGACGGCCATCCACGTGCAGCTGCAGTGCGCCATCGGGTTTGGGCGTCGGCGTCCCGTTTGCTGCACCGGCGTACTCCTCGCCGTCCACATAGCCCAGCATCGCGGTGACCCGGGTATCCGGCCCGCCGGCACGTTCGAACAGCAGGCTGAAGGCAATCGGTGCGTCGGCAGTGAACCCGGCGGCGCGGCAGGTACGGGTGTTGTCACAGGCCAGCAGCCAGTCGTGCTCGAAGAACGACGTACCCAGTGAAGAGGCCGCTGCGGCGGCGACCGGTGCCAGCGAGAGGGCCATGGCGAGGCGCAGCGGGAAAGCAGATGCACGCATGAAGGGACGGCGGTGGTGAGGTGGGCAGGGAGTATCGGTCATCAGCGCACGAACAGGAACGCACGCGGCGACGGATACGCGGGGCAGAGCAGCGGCCGGAGCCAGCCAGTATCATGGGGGCACTCTCTGCAACCCGGCGATGCCGATGTCTTCCACCGCCGCCGCTGCGCCGCTCGCCGCTTCCCCGACCACCACGCACGCCGTCACTCTGCACCGTCGCGACGCCGTGCCCGTGGCCGGCTGGCCCGAGGACATGCTGCCGCTGCTGCAGCGCCTGTATGCCGCGCGCGGGGTCACCGATGCCGCGCAGGCGCAGCCAAAGCTGGCGCAGCTGCACGCGCCGGAGCTGATGGGCAGCATGCAGGACGCGGTGGAACTGCTGGCCGGGGCGATTGCCAGCAACGCGCGCATCCTGGTGGTTGGCGATTTCGACTGCGACGGCGCCACAGCGTGCGCCGTGGGTGTGCGTGGGTTGCGCATGCTAGGGGCGCGCGACGTGGTGCACGCGGTGCCGAACCGCGTCCTGCACGGGTATGGATTGTCACCGTCGCTGGTGGCTGACCTGGCGCACCTGCAGCCCGGCCTGCTGGTCACGGTCGATCACGGGATCGCCTGCCACGCCGGCGTCAACGCGGCCAAGGCACTGGGCTGGAAAGTACTGGTCACCGATCACCATCTGCCCGGCGAACACCTGCCGCCCGCGGATGCGATCGTGGACCCCAACATCAGCGGCGATGCCTTCCCGAGCAAGGCGCTGGCCGGCGTCGGGGTGATCTTCTATGTGTTGATGGCGCTGCGCCGCCACCTGCGCGGGCAGGGCGCATTTGCCACGACGCCGGAACCGGACCTGCTGACCCTGCTGGATCTGGTCGCGGTGGGTACGGTCGCCGATCTGGTCGCGCTGGATGACAACAACCGCGCCCTGGTTTCGGCCGGCCTGCGCCGGCTGCGCAGCGGCAAAGGCTGCGTCGGGCTGCAGGCGCTGATCGAGGCCAGCGGGCGCGATCCGGCACGGCTGAGCGCCACGGACATCGGTTTCGCGCTCGGCCCACGCTTGAATGCGGCCGGCCGGCTGGAAGACATGGCGCTGGGCATCGAGCTGCTGCTCACCGAAGACCGCGCCCAGGCGCGTGAGATCGCCACGACGCTGGAGTCGATCAACACCGAGCGCCGTGCGGTCCAGCAGTTGATGACCGACGACGCGGAACTGGCGGTGTCCCGTGCGGTGCTCAGCGCCGAGGGTGTGCGTCCGGTCGCCGCCTGCCTGTTCGATGCCGAGTGGCATCCGGGTGTGGTCGGTCTGGTCGCCTCCAAGATGAAGGATCGCCTGCATCGCCCGGTGATCGCCTTCGCGCCGTCCGAGCCGGGCGGCGATTCGCTGCGTGGCTCGGCGCGCTCGATTCCCGGCTTCCACATCCGTGATGCGCTGGCGCTGGTCAACGCCGCGCACCCGGGCCTGATCGACAAGTTCGGTGGCCACGCCATGGCCGCCGGTCTGAGTCTGCCGCACGCGCAGCTGCCCGCGTTCGAGCAGGCCTTCGTGGACGTGGTGGAGCGCACGCTGGATCCGCTCTCGTTGCAGCAGCTGCTGCTCACCGACGGCGAGTTGCTGCCGCAGGAGCTGGATTTCGCCCATGCCGAGGCGCTGCGTCTGGCCGGGCCGTGGGGGCAGGGCTTCCCCGAGCCGCTGTTCGACGGTCACTTCCAGGTGGCGCGCTGGCAGGTGCTCAAAGAGAAGCACCTCAAGCTCAGCCTGCGCGTGCCGGGCCGCCCCGAGCCGGTCAGTGCGATCCACTTCAGTGGTTGGACCGGCAATGCGCCGGCCAACCACGTCCACATCGCCTATCGGCTGGTCAGTGATGACTACCGGGGAGGCGGCGCGATTCAGCTGATCATCGAGCACTGCGCGGATGCCTGACAGGCTCCCATCGCCCACCGAACGTTTCGACCTGCAGAGCCGCATCGTGCTGCAGGGTGACGAGACCGCACGCACCGAACTCTCCGCCCGCGAGGGCTTCGAATTCCCCGACCTGGAAGGCTCGCGCCAGAGCGTGGCGTGGCTGCTGCGGCACGAACTGGCCGCACGGATCGAGGGCGGAGACGGCGCGTCCACCGGTCCGATCACAGTCGACGACGCGGTTGCCGCAGTGATGGCGCGGCTGAACCGGACCCGCTGCGTGGCCACGGACTACCAGCCATCGGACGACCCGGACGATTACCGGGATGCAGACGATCAGACCGGCGCGCTGGCGTATACCTGCCAGCTGCCGGATCCGGCCACGCTGCGTCCCGTGCATGCAGCGCTGCGTGCGGCGCAGGAAGGGAAGGATCGCCAACAGGCCGCGCAACGCCTGCTGGCCGCCTACGTTGAGCACCTCTCCAGCGCACCGGACCAGCCGGTGCACGCACATCACGCCGTATTCTCGCGCCCGTACTCGGCCGACCACGCCGTCATGCAGAGCATGGCGATCATGGAGACGATCCTTCCCGCGCTGTTCCCCTTCGACGGCTGGGAGGACGACGACGGTTGAGCATCGCCGCGCGTGGCAGCGTAATGGCTTACTCCTGGACCTCGGTCACCAGCGTCGGCATTTCCCAGGCGCCACCGGCGGCCACCAGCCGGCACAGGCCGGTGCTGCTGTCCGCGGTCCTCACGAACTCCGTGCCGGTCCAGCCCCAGGTGGTGGAGTACCAGCAATCGCCGAGGCCACGGCCCTTGTGCGCCTCCTGGATGGTGCGCACCTCATCACCCACGGCTGCCGTGGTGACCAGCCGCGGCTGGTACGGCGCGCGGTCGTTGATCACCCAGTAGCCTTCACCGGTGTTGTACGCGGCGCGCCAGCAGCTCAGCGAGACCAGCAGTTTTTCGGCGCTGAGCCGCTGCACCGTCAGCGCTTCGGGTTCGCCATCCGGCGACAGGCTGCCGCTGGGTCCCAGCGCTTCGCAATCGTCGGCTGAGGTCACCGCGGCGAGAGCGGCGCGCAGCGCAGGTGATGCGGCCAGCGCCTCGTCTGCCGGCCGGGTCGCCACCGGCTTGCCCAGCCGCACGACCGGCACCGGCAGTGCGGGCGGCACCGAGGACTCGGCGATGGTGCCTTTGCGCATCAGGGCGCCCGGCGTGCCCAGGCGGCCCTGGAATGCATCCATCTTCAACAGCACGGCCGACGCCCCTTTATCGGACACCGTCCAGCGTGCGCCGTCGTCGCCGATCAGCTCGATCCGGCTGTTGCGTGCCAGCGAAGCGAGCAGGGCCGCGAGCTGCTTCGCGGAAAAAGTGGCGGTGCCCTCGGCGGCATCGAACTGCATCGGGCCGAGCGAGGCGCCATTGATCTGCAGGCTGAGCCGCTGGGTGGAGGTGTTGTCGTCGTACTGGCCAAGCATCAGTTCGGCGTGCACCGGCTGGTCCGGCCCGCCCGCGCGGGTCAGCAGGATCGAGACCGGGTCGCCACCATTCTCATCGGCCTGGTAACCGGCGGCGCGGCAGGTGCGGGTGTTGTCGCAGGCCAGCATCCAGTCGCGATGGCCGAACGTCACGCCCTCGACGGGGGCGGCGGCGTAGCCGGGCAGGGCAAGCCCCATCAACAGCGGGGCGGTCAACAACAGGCGCATGCGGCATCCTTGGTCCATCAATCCGTGGAGGGCGATCTTGGCCCAGCACGGATGAGGCGTCCATGACCGGAACGGGCGGTTGCCAGCGCTCAACCCCGTTGTGGATCGCCATGCGTTCAAGGAAGTGTCATCGGATCAGGAGCGTCACATGGGACTCGCACTGCGCAGTATCGGTCTGCTCGCTCTTCTGTGCTGGCAGCTGCCCAGCGTCCACGCCCAGGCGCGGCGTTTCCCGCCGCCATGGCCGCCGATCCTGCAGGTGGCGGGTGCCGAAGTGCCGGTCCGGCTGACCGAGGCCCGTATCGACAGCCGTGTCATGGCGGGACTGGGCGAAACCACCATCGAGATGACGTTCCACAATCCCAATGCCCGGGTGCTGGAAGGGCAGCTGGCGTTCCCATTGGCCGCGGGCCAACAGGTGGCCGGGTTCGCACTGGATATCGGTGGTGAGCTGCGCGACGCGGTGCCGGTCCCCAAGGCGCAGGGCCGCCAAGTGTTCGAGGCGATCGAGCGTCGCCAGGTGGATCCGGGGCTTCTGGAGCAGACCGCCGGTAATCAGTTCCGGCTGCGGCTCTATCCCATCCCGGCGCGTGGTGAGCGTCGCGTGCGCCTGGTGCTGCGCGACAGCCTGCCGACCGTGCCGCAGGGCCTGCAGTGGTCACTGCCCGTGCTCTTCGCACGGCAGGCGGAGCAGGTGACGGTCCGGCTGGAGGCCAGCGGGACGGGCACGCCGGTCGCCGTGGGCGTCAATCCCCTCGGGTTCACGTTGAAGACCGGCGCCTATGCGGCGCAGTGGCAAGGGCGCGGCGCGGATCTGCCTGCACACCTGCAGTGGAACCTTCCGCTCGCGCGCAGCACGGACGTGGTCACTGGCCTGCATGAGGGGCAGCGCTATCTGCTGGCCAGTGTGCCGGTTCGGACCTCCACCGCTGCGCGTGTCCTGCCTCGGCGCATCGGCCTGCTCTGGGATGCATCGGGCTCGGCCGGTACACGCAACGGTGCGGCAGAACGCGCTGTGCTGGATCGCTACTTCCAGGCCCTCGGCACCGGCCAGGTCCAGTTGACCGTGCTGCGTGACCGCAGCGAAACGCCGCGGGAGTTCACCATCAACAAGGGCGACTGGTCAGCACTGCGCGAGTACCTGCGGGCGCTGCCCAACGATGGCGCCAGTGCACTGGGCGACTGGACGCCGAACCCTGCCATCGGCGAGTACCTGCTGGTCAGCGATGGCCTGGCCAACTACGGCAGTCAGACGCTGCCCACGCTGTCGCCCGATCAACGCCTGTATGCGCTGAGCAGCGCCGGTGCGAAGACCGACACACCGCGCCTGCGCGCCTGGTCCAGCGCCCATCATGGCCAGCTGCTGCAGGTGAGCAGCGAGGCGGAGGTGCCAGGCGTGATGCCGCTGCTGCTCCAGCAGCCGGTCGAGGTTGCCGAGGTGCTGGCACGTGGCGTGGAGGACGTGAACGTGGATGCCTCCAGCGCAACGCAGGGCTGGATCCGGGTCACCGGCCGCGTGCTGCGTCCCGATGCGACGGTGCTGCTGTCTCTTCGCGGTGGCGGCAGCGATCCGCAGCCGATCACCCTCAGCGTCGCGAACGCACGTGGGGTGGAAGGCGGCCTGGTCGCCCACGCATGGGCGAATGCCCGGTTGGCCGCACTGGCGGCGGACCCGGCCGGGGCGCAGGCATCCAAGGCGTTGTCGCAGCAGTTCGGAGTGGTGACCGCCGATACCTCGCTGCTGGTTCTTGAAACGCTGGAGGACTACCTGCGTTACGGTATCCGTCCGCCTGCACCCTTGCGTGCGGCCTACGACCAGCGCCATGCAGTGACGGTGGCGGACCTGGCAAGCGAGCGGAAACGCCGCCTGGATGGCATCGCCCGCCAGTTCGCCGAACGCGAGCAGTGGTGGAATACCCGCTGGCCCAAGGATGCGCCACCGCGGCCCAAGCCGGACGTGCACGCCGTCGCCGCGCCAGTCGCCATGGCGATGGCCGCGCCACCGCCGGCACCTGCGGCGCCGATGGCGCTGGACCGTGTCGAGCTGACCGCCTCGGCGGTTGCCGATCAGGCAGAGGCCACCACTGAACGTCGCGCCAAGTCGGCACCCAAGGCCAACAGCGGCCAGATCACCCTGACGCTGGCGCCGTGGGCACCGGATTCGGCCTATGCACGCCGCCTGCGCGATGCCAAGCCGGCGCAGCTGTATCCGCTGTATCTGCAGGAGCGCGAACAGCACGCCGGCAGCAGCGCCTTCTATCTGGACGTGGCCGATCTGCTGCTGGCCAGCGGACAGCGTGATCTCGCGCTGCGCGTGCTCTCCAACCTCGCCGAGATGGACCTGGAAAACCGCCACGTGCTGCGCGTACTCGGTTATCGCCTGATGCAGGCCAAGGCGCCGGCGCTGGCGGTGCCGGTGTTCCGCCAGGTGCTGGCGATGGGCGAGGAGGAGCCGCAGAGTTTCCGTGACCTGGGTCTGGCGCTCGAAGCGGCGGGGGAGTACCAGGCGGCGGTGGCATCGCTGTATGAAGTGGTGGTGCGTCCGTGGGATGGCCGCTTCGACGGCATCTCGCTGATCGCGCTGGATGAACTGACCCGGCTGATCGCCCGCGAGCGCGTCGACGCCTCGGCCATCGACCCGCGCCTGCGCCGTGCGATGGCGCTGGACCTGCGCGTGGTGCTGAGCTGGGACAGCGACAACAGCGACATGGACCTGTGGGTCACCGATCCCAATGGCGAGCGCGCGTATTACGGCAACCGGCTGACCTACCAGGGCGGGCAGATGTCACAGGACTTCACCGGCGGCTATGGCCCGGAGCAGTTCTCGTTGCGTGATGCCAAGCCGGGCACCTACAAGATCGAAGCGAACTACTTCGGGAGCCGCGAGCAATTGGTTACTGGCGCGACCACGTTGATGCTGCGCCTGAGCACCAAGTGGGGCAGCCGCGACCAGCGCGACCAGCAGGTCACGCTGCGGTTGAAGGACCGGGCGGAGACGGTGCTGGTCGGGGAGTTCGAGGTGAAGTAGCTGCTCAGCTCGTTTCCAGTGATCCCGCCGCTGCGCCACCGGCGGCGGGACACATCGGCGGCGACCGCTGCCGGCGCAGTCCGAACAGCGGGCGCAGCCAACCAACGCGCCGGATCAGTCCTTCGTGCAGCAGCAGGCAACCCGCTACCGTCCCGGCCACGACCAGCAGCGGCTCGCACCACGGCCCCAGGCGCAGCGGCTTGAGCCAGAACAGCAGCGCGATGATCAGGCTCTGGTGCAGGATGTACCAGGGATACACCGCCTCGGTGCAGTACGGCAGCCAGCGGAACGGGCGATCCAGATACACCTTGGCCCAGCCGAGCAGGGTCAGAAGTACGGCCCACAGGTACAGCGACTGGCTGGCCATCACCTGCAGCGTCCAGACGCTCTCCGGCCATTGCCGCAGCAGCGAATCGGCAGGCAACACCCGCCCCAGGATACGGATGCCGAAGTACCAGCCCGCCGCGATGATCGCCACCCACAGGGTGATCCGGCGCAGTTCAACCACGCGTGCCCAGAACGGCGTGGCGCGGCCAAACAGGTAGCCCGCCAGGAACACCGTGCCGTACTTGGCGTGCTGGTACCAGTCGCCGAACAGCAGGTTGGTCGAGGGAAACCGGGGATCGAGCCAGGCCACCCAGCCGAAGGAGAGCAGCGTGGGCAGCCCGATCAGGATCGGCGCGGGTGCCCGGGCATAGCGCTCCACCGCGCGGCGCACCGCAGCGGCATCCAGCACCGGCATCAGCAGCGCCAGCACCAGTGTGTACACCCACAGGTAGGCCAGGTACCACAGGTGGTTCCAGGTGATGCGCAGCTGCCACCCGGCAAAGCTGTCCTGTGGCCAGGCCGGCATCTGCCAGTAGCGCAGCAGGAAGGCGCCGAAGCCGGGCTCGATCTGTCCGTTGGTCAGTGCCTCGGCGTAGGGCTGGATCGGCACCACGACGAACATTCCGAACAGCAGCGGCAGCAGCAACCGCCACGTGCGCAGCACGGCAAAGCGCGCGATGTGCGCCTCGGGCCGCATCAGGGCGATGGCGATCCCGGAGAGCAGGAACAGCAACTGCATCCGCCAGCGGTTCACCAGCAGCATCGGCCACTGCAGCCACTCGGCGGTGTAGTCGCTCTTGAGATGGAAGCCCCAGCCATCCACGTAGGCCATGGCGGTGTGATAGAGGATGAGCAGGGCGAAGGCGAGCACGCGCAGGGCGTCGATGTCGTGGCGGCGTGGCATGGACGGGGCAGGCAGGAAAGGAGGCTGCACGGTGCGCAGTCGCCGCGCGGTCCGCCATGGCGAAGGGGCCTGCCGCCGGGGGCAAGTGACGAATGGCGGTCGCCAAGGGACGGGTGGGGCGCACTACCATGGCGGGATGAGTCAGGCTGACGACCCTTTGCGAATGGACGATTCAATGGCGAACGGACGTGCCGCGCGGTGGCGGCCGGGTGCGCGGATGCTGGTGTGGTCGGTGATCCTGCTGACCACGGCGGTGGCGAATGCGCTGGTGGAAGTGATGGATGCGGGTCGCCGTGGCGAAGATCTGGGCCTGTGGCAGCCGATGATCTGGGAGCTGAGCAGCGTCACGATGATCCTGCTGACGCTGCCGGTCCTGTGGTGGGGCTGCCAGCGCTGGCCGCTGCACGCCGATACCTGGAAGCGGCGGCTGCCGCTGTACCTGCTGGCCAGCGTGGCGTGGTCGCTGGTGCATGTCACCGGGATGATGGGGCTGCGCCATCTCGCCTATGCCGCGCTCGGCTACCACTACCAGGACGATGCCACCTGGCCGGTACGGCTGATGTACGAGTACCTCAAGGATGTCCGTGCCTTCTTCACCTTCGTGGCGATCGAGCACTTCTTCAGCTGGTTCGGGCGGCGCCGGCAGGGCGAGGCGCATCTGCTGGCCGCGCCGGACGATGCTCCGCCGGTGGACGCCGTGGAGCGTCCAGAACGGTTCCTGGTGCGCAAGCTGGGCCGCGACTTCCTGGTCGCCACCGGTGATATCGAGTACGCCCAGGCGGCCGGCAACTACGTCAACCTGCGGGTGCGCGGGCACGACTACCCGCTGCGCAGCACCATGGCGGCGCTGGAAGAACGATTGGATCCGGCGCTGTTCGTGCGTGCCCACCGCAGCTGGCTGGTGAACGTGCGGCACCTGGTCTCGATCGAGCCGCTGGATGGGGGCGAGGCCCTGCTGCACATGGACGATGGAGGACGGGTGCCGTGCAGTCGCCGGCAGCTGCCCTCGTTCCGGCAGGCGCTGGCCGTGCAGGCACCGGCCTGATCCTGCCGGGCTGACCGGCACCCTGGCGGAGCAGGGTGCCGGCAGGGAACTCAGCGCTTGCTGTCTTTCTTGATCATCGCGTCGATGCGCCCGGCGCGGGCTTCCGAGCCCGGGTGCGAGGACATCAGGCCGCCTTCGCTGGACAGCTTGCGGAACATGCTGGCCAGTGCGGCCGGGTCGTACTGGTGGCGCTTCATGAAGCGGTAGCCGTACTCGTCGGCGGCGCCTTCTTCCTTCTGCGAGAACTGCGCGTTGACGAAGCCTTCGGCCAAGGCGCCGAGCTGGCCCTGGGTCAGGGTGGCGACGTTGGCATTGCCCGAGGCGGCCAGCGTGTCGCGACCGGCCGAGGCCAGCAGCGCGGTACGCATCTTGGTCTTGGAGTGGCCCAGCTTCACGTGGCCGATCTCGTGGCCGATCACGCCGCGCACTTCGTCGTCCGAGGCCATGTCCATCAGGCCGGAGTACACGCGCACGCAGCCGTTGGCCATGGCCCAGGCGTTGACGTCTTCGGTCAGGTAGACCTTGAAGCTCAGGCTCATGCCGTCTTCATTGGCCAGGCCCTGGGTGATCTTGGCCAGACGCTGGGCGTACGGATTGTTGGCGGGGGCGACCTTGTTCTGCTGGTCCATGTAGACGCAGGCTTCGTCGGCGGCCTTGGCCACGTCCTGGTCGGACAGGGTGAGCGCCTGGCCGGCTTTCAGGCCGGTGCTGGTCAGCTGCTTGAGGTCCAGGGCCGAGGCGGTGGTGGAAGCGGTCAGGCAGGCGAGAGCCAGCAGCAGGGCGGAGGATGACGTCCTCATCGGGGTGGTGCTCCATGTAGTGCGTTGGGGGAACCGCAGGGCAGGGGGCCGCGCGGCGGGGCGGAAGTCTACCGCCTGGCCGGCCGCCCGTGTTCAGTGATGTCGTTTTCCCCCACCCCCACGCGACGCCCGGCGCCCCGGCCACCGCCGGAAAGCCCCGGATAGGTTATGATGGACAGTCTTTTCGCACGCATTAATCGCCGACATGATCGAGCTCAATCCTGTCCGCCAGCGCATCACCGATCTCACCGATCGCGTGCTCTCGCTCAGGGGGTATCTTTGACTACGACGCCAAGAAAGAGCGTCTGGAAGAAGTAACCCGGGAACTGGAAAACCCGGATATCTGGAACAACGCCGAGTACGCCCAGAACCTTGGCCGCGAACGCGCCAATCTGGAGAAGACCGTCGGCGGTATCGCCACGATCCTCGACGGCCTGGCCGAGTCGGGCGAACTGCTGGAACTGGCGGAAAGCGAACAGGACGAAGAAACCGCCCTGGCCGTGGTCAGCGACCTGGACAAGTACCAGAAGCACGTCGAACAGCTGGAATTCCAGCGCATGTTCTCCGGGCAGATGGATACCGCGGCGGCCTTCGTCGACATCCAGGCGGGTGCCGGCGGTACCGAAGCCCAGGACTGGGCCGAAATCCTGCTGCGCATGTACCTGCGCTGGTGCGAATCGCGCGGCTGGAAGACCGAGCTGATGGAAGTCTCCGGCGGCGACGTCGCGGGCATCAAGTCGGCTACGCTGCGCGTGGAAGGCGATTACGCGTATGGCTGGCTGAAGACCGAAACCGGCGTGCACCGCCTGGTGCGCAAGTCGCCGTTCGATTCGGACAACCGCCGCCACACCAGCTTCACCTCGGTGTTCGTGTCGCCGGAAGTCGATGACAACATCGAAATCGACATCAACCCGGCCGACCTGCGTACCGACGTTTACCGCTCCTCCGGCGCGGGTGGCCAGCACGTCAACAAGACCGAATCGGCGGTGCGTATCACGCACATCCCGACCAACACGGTCGTGGCCTGCCAGACCGGCCGCAGCCAGCACCAGAACCGCGACAACGCGATGAAGATGTTGGCCGCCAAGCTGTACGAGCTGGAAATCCAGAAGCGCAACGCCGAGCGCGACGCGGTGGAAGCCACCAAGTCCGACATCGGCTGGGGCAGCCAGATCCGCAACTACGTGCTCGACCAGAGCCGTATCAAGGACCTGCGCACCGGCATCGAACGCTCCGATACGCAGAAGGTGCTGGACGGCGATCTCGACGAATTCGTCGAAGCCAGCCTGAAGTCCGGCCTGGCCGTGGGTGCCAAACGCACCGACGCCTGACCGTCGGGGCCGCCACGCGCGGCCCCGATCCGTTGTGCCCGGGCCACGCCCGGTTTCGCAATCCGCCCCGACCATCGGCATGATGGCGGGGACCGTACCTCCCCCCGACATACATAGACCCACGCCATGAACGATCAGACCGCCGCGCCGCAGCCCCCCGTCGACGAGAACAGCCTCATCGCCGAGCGCCGCGCGAAACTGACCGCCCTGCGCGGGCAGGGCATCGCTTACCCGAACGATTTCCGCCGCGAGCACTTCGCCGGCACCCTGCAGGCCGAGTTCGCCGACGCCGAACAGTGGACCGCCGAAGCGCTGGAAGCCAGTGACCGCCAGGTCAAAATGGCCGGCCGCCTGATGGCCAAGCGCGTGATGGGCAAGGCCAGCTTCGCCCAGATCCAGGACGAGTCCGGCCGCATCCAGCTGTTCCTGCAGGGCAGCACCCTGGGCGATGCCTATACCGCCTTCAAGGGCTGGGACGTGGGCGACATCATCGCCGTCGAGGGCGGGCTGACCCGGACCAAGACCGGCGAGCTGTCGGTCAAGGCCACCAGCCTGCGCCTGCTGACCAAGTCGCTGCGCCCGCTGCCGGACAAGTGGCACGGCCTGGCCGACGTGGAGCAGCGCTACCGCCAGCGCTATGTCGACCTGATCGTGACCCCGGAGTCGCGAGAGGTGTTCATCAAGCGCTCGCGGATCATCCGCGCCATGCGCGCCTGGCTGGACAACCGCGACTTCCTGGAAGTCGAAACGCCGATGATGCATTACATCCCGGGCGGCGCCACGGCCAAGCCGTTCACCACCCACCACAACGCGCTGGACCTGGACCTGTACCTGCGCGTGGCCCCGGAGCTGTACCTCAAGCGCCTGGTCGTGGGTGGGCTGGAGCGCGTGTACGAGATCAACCGCAACTTCCGCAATGAAGGCGTCAGCACCCGCCACAATCCGGAATTCACCATGATGGAGCTGTACGAGGCCTACGCCACGTACACCGAAGTGATGGACCTGACCGAAGGCGTGATCCGTGACGTGGCCAGCAAGGTGCTGGGCACCACCACGGTGGAGTGGGATGGCGCCACCATCGACCTGGCCCCGGCGTTCCGCCGCTGGCGCATGGACGAGGCGGTGCGCCACCACAACCCGGAGATCAGCGCGGCCGACTGCACCGACCGCGATGCGCTGGTCGCCCATTGCGAGCGCCTGAAGATCCGCATCAAGCCGTCCTACGGCTGGGGCAAGCTGCTGCTGGAGATCTTCGAGGCCACCGTCGAGCACACCCTGATCCAGCCGACCTTCATTACCGACCACCCGGTGGAAGTCTCGCCGCTGGCCCGTGCCAACGATGACCAGCCGGGCTATACCGACCGCTTCGAGCTGTTCATCAACGGCAAGGAGCTGGCCAACGGCTTCTCCGAGCTGAACGACCCGGAAGACCAGGCGGCCCGGTTCCAGGCCCAGGTCACGGCGAAGGAAGGCGGCGACGACGAGGCCATGCACTACGACGCTGATTACATCCGCGCGCTGGAATACGGCATGGCCCCGACCGGCGGCCTGGGCATCGGCATCGACCGTCTGGTGATGCTGCTGACCGGCAGCAGCTCGATCCGTGACGTGCTGCTGTTCCCGTATATGCGTCCCGAAAACTGAGACCTGCGTCCGGGCGTGCTTGGGGCACGTCCGGATGGGGGTTCCGCTCCCGTGGCCGCGCGAGTATGGTTTCTGCGTGGCCTTAACAGGCGCTATGGCGTGATGGCCACAGACCATGACGGGTCGCAGGGGGATGCCCACATCGGCATCACACTGTGACGACGATCATGAACTGGGGTGTTCATGACGGGAGGCGGACCCATGCAAGGTGCCAGTGTGCTGAGCGGCGGAGTATCCTCTCCGCAGCATGTTCCAGTGTGGTCAAGGAAGAAGGCAGAAGCAGCCTTGAATATTGTCATCGTTGACGACCAGACGTCCGCGCGAACCATGCTGCGCCATGTCATCGAGGACATCGCGCCGGAACTGTCCGTGCACGACTTCGGCGATCCACTGACGGCGCTGGCCTGGTGCGAGTCGCACGCGGTGGACCTGCTGCTGCTGGATTACCGCATGCCGGAGATGGACGGGCTGGAGTTCGCCCGCCGCTTCCGTCGCCTGCCCAAGCACCGCGACATCCCCGTGATCCTGATCACCGTGGTCGGCGACGAGCCGATCCGCCAGGCCGCGCTGGAAGCGGGGGTGATCGATTTCCTGGTCAAGCCGATCCGCCCGCGCGAACTGCGCGCGCGCTGCTACAACCTGTTGCAGCTGCGCCAGCAGTCGGAGAACGTCAAGCAGCGTGCGCTGTCGCTGGAGCAGCGGCTGCTGGCCAGCATGCACGAGGTCGAGGAACGCGAGCGCGAGACGCTGTCGCGGCTGGCACGGGCGATCGAGTTCCGTGATGCCGGCACCAGCGCCTACCTCGAGCGCATGGCGCATGTCGCCGGCCTGATCGCCGAGCAGCTCGGGCTGCCGGAGGAGGAGGTCAAGCTGATCGAGATGGCCGCGCCCCTGCACGACATGGGCAAGATCGCCATTCCCGATGCCGTGCTGCTCAAGCAGGGCAAGTTGAACGACGAGGAGCAGGCGATCATGCGCCGGCACCCGCGGATCGGCTATGAACTGCTGAGCGGCAGCCAGAACCGTTTCATCCAGGTCGGTGCGCTGATCGCGCTGCGCCATCACGAACGTTACGACGGCTGCGGCTACCCCGATGGCCTGGTCGGCGATGCCATTCCGCTGGAAGCGCGGATCGTGGCGGTGGCCGACGTGTTCGATGCCCTGATCTCACCCCGTCCGTACAAGGAAGCATGGACCATGGAAGCCACGCTGGCTTATCTGTACGCCCAGCGTGGTCGGTTGTTTGATCCGCGCTGCGTCGATGCCCTGCTGCGCGGCCGCCTCCAGCTTGACGAGATCTGCGCACAGCACTCCACTGCGTCATCCCGCCCGGGGATGTGATATGCGTCGTCTGTACCCGCGCCTGAAGCAACGTCTGGCGCAGCGCCCGGACACCGAGCACGGTCAGGCGATCGTGCGCATCATGCTGATCACCCTGATCCTGCTGTATGTCCTGATGCCAGGGCCGCGCCACGATCTGCCGCCGGAGCAGTACCACGGCGTGCTGGCCATCGTGCTGACCGGCCTGACGCTGTCGCTGGGGCTGTTCGGCTGGCTGCTGTGGCGGCCGGGGCGCTCGGATCCGCGCCGCGTGGCCGGCATGCTCGCCGACTACGGTCTCATTGCCGCCGGCATGGTGCAGATGGGCGAGCCGCTGGCCTGGGTCTACATCGTGGTGATGTGGGTGACCGTCGGCAACGGCATGCGCTACGGCAACAACTATCTGTACGTGGCCGTGGCGATGGCCATGGTCAGCTTCGGCAGCACCGCGCTGCTCACGCCGTACTGGGAGCAGAATGCCCGGCTGGCGTTCGGCCTGTGGCTGGGCCTGGCGGCGGTGCCGCTGTATTTCTCCACGCTGCTGCGCCAGTTGACCCGGGCGATGGCCGAGGCCCGTCGTGCGAGCGAGGCCAAGAGCCGCTTCCTGGCCAACATGAGCCATGAGTTCCGCACCCCTCTCAACGGTCTGTCGGGCATGACCGAGCTGCTGGCCACGACCAAGCTCGACGACGAGCAGCGTGAGTGCGTCAACACCATCCAGGCGTCCTCGCGCAGCCTGTTGGCGCTGGTCGAAGAAGTGCTCGACATCTCCGCGATCGAAGCCGGCAAGCTGCGCGTCAACGCCGAGGATTTCGCGCTGGCCGATGTGATCCAGGCGATCGGGCTGATCCTGCTGCCGCAGGCCAAGGCCAAGCGGTTGGACTACCGGGTCAAGGTCGCCGATACCGTGCCGCCGCTGTTGCGCGGCGATCTCGGTCACCTGCGCCAGATCCTGCTCAACATCGCCGGCAACGCGGTCAAGTTCACCGACCACGGCCGGGTCGAGATCCGCGTCGCGGTGCTGCATGCCGAATCCAACGGCGGGGTGCGCCTGCGCTTCGACATCCTCGATACCGGTATCGGCGTCGCGCCGGAGATGCGACCGCGACTGTTCGAGGCATTCGAGCAGGCCGACGTCAGCATGGCGCGCCGCCACGAAGGCACCGGCCTGGGCACGACCATCGCCAAGGGCCTGGTCGAGGCGATGGGCGGTGACATCGGCTACGAAGAGAATCCGCCGCAGGGCAGCCATTTCTGGTTCGAGCTGCCGTTCGCGCCGCCGCGCGTGCCGCTGGGCACGGTCACCCCGGCCCTGGTCGGCGACGGGCTGCCGGACCGCAATGGCAATGTCATCGCCTTCGCCGATCCCTTCCTGCGTCATCGCGCGCGCGTGCGCAGCATGCACATCCTGGTCGCCGATGATCACGAGGCCAACCGGATGGTGCTGCAGCGGCTGCTGCAGAAGGCCGGCCACAAGGTGCTGTGCGTCAACGGCGGCGAAGCGGTGCTGGATGCGATGGCCGAGAGCGATTTCGATGCGGCGATCGTCGATCTGCACATGCCCGGCATGAGCGGCCTGGACATGCTCAAGGAGCTGCGCGTGATGCAGGCCGGCGGCGGTCCGCGCACGCCGGTGCTGGTGCTCAGCGCCGATGTCACCCCCGAAGCGATCCAGCGCTGCACCCAGGCCGGCGCGCACACCTTCCTGGCCAAGCCCGTGGTCGCGGTGCGGCTGCTGGACGTGCTGGCCGACATCGCCTCCAATGGCCAGCTCAAGGCCAGTGCGCCGATCGTGCGCACTGCCACCGTGCTCGATGGCGTACTGGATCCGGGCGTGCTCGACGAGCTGGCCTCGCTCGGCATGGGCGATGGCTTCGAACGCGAGTTCATCCGCCAATGCCTGGCCGATGCCGAGCAGTGCGTCGGCGTGGCACTGGCCGATGGCGAGCGCAGCGACTGGGTGCATTTCCGTGAGCAGGCGCATGCGATCAAGGGCGTGGCCAGCAATCTCGGCCTGGTCCGCGTCGCCAATCGTGCCGGCGACCTGATGCGCATGGCCGACTGGCAGCTCAAGAGTGAATGGCGGCAGCGCGTGACCCTGCTGCAGGCGGGGATCAAGGAAGGCCGGCAGGCACTGGATGCGCGTGCGCAGCGCCGGACCCAGGGCCAGGCGGACGACGGCGGCGACATGCGCTGAAAAAAAGCCCGGCGGCCGCCGGGCTTGAACAACACAGGGGAGGGGGTGACTCAGGCGACGTCGAGGGTGGCGCGGCGGGTCTGGGCCTTGATCAGGCGATCCATGGTGCGCAGCGACTTGTCGCCCAGCGCGAGCGCGGAGTCCACCCACACCTTGGTGATTTCCAGAAGCTCGTCATAACGCACGGCCTGGGCCAGGTTGCGTGCGGCATTCATCGCCAGGTAGGAATGCGGAATGCGCTGGTGCTGGCGGATCAGGTCTTCGACCGCCTTGACGCCCTGGCCCTTCGGCACCAGCACGTCGACCACGCCCATCGCATGCATCTCCTCGGCGGAATACACCCGGCCGTCGAGGATGATCTTCTCGGCCAGCTGCGGGGCAACGCGCTTGCACAGGAACGAGTAGGCCCCCATGCCCGGGAACAGCCCGAACAGCACTTCCGGCAGGCCCATGCCGCAGCCTTCCTCGGCCACGATGGTGTGGCAGGCCAGCGCCATCTCCAGGCCGCCGCCCAGCGCGTCGCCCTGGATCAGCGCGATCGAACGCACGTCGCCACCGAAGCCGGTGTGCAGGTGGTGGACGCCTTCCACGCAGCGCTGCGCATAGGTCAGCAGGCGGTCGCGGTTGCCTTCGCGGATCAGGCGGGTGAACAGGTCCAGGTCACCGCCCAGGTTGTACGCGTTCGCATCGGAGGCGAGCACGAAATGGCGCAGCTTGCCGCTGTTGCGCTCGGCCGGGGTACGGGTGATGGCGCTCATGAAATTCCACATTTCATCGAGCATGTCCTTGCGGCAGCACGGGCGGATGCCACTGCCGGCATCGGCATGCATGTACAGCCAATGGGCGTCGTCGTTCCCCGTGGTCTCGGTGCGGATGGTGGCGTAGCGGCGGTTGACGGGCAGCTTTTCAATGGTGCTCATGGCGATTTCCTCGGAGGCTGGCCCGCTGGGAGGACGGTGGGCGGCGGGCCTGACGGGTCCACACGCCGCGATCCTACACCCCCGGCATCTCAGGCAATGCAAAAGGCCCCCGCCGTTGCCGGAAGGGGCCCTGTGAAGATGCCGCCGTTGGGGAACCGTTACGGCGCGGGCGTATCGCGCAGTTCGCGGCGCAGGATCTTGCCCACGTTGGTCTTCGGCAGCTCCTTGCGGAACTCCACGATCCGCGGGTGCTTGTAGCCGGTCAGGTTGGCACGCGCGTGCTCCTTGACCATCTCGGCGGTGAGGTTGGGGTCCTTCTTGACGATGACCACCTTGACCACTTCGCCGGACTTTTCATCGGGCACGCCGACCGCCGCGACCTCGAGCACGCCGGGCATCATCGCGATGACGTCTTCGACCTCATTGGGGTACACGTTGAAGCCGGACACCAGGATCATGTCCTTCTTGCGGTCCACGATGAAGAAGAAGCCCTGTTCGTCCATCCGCGCCATGTCGCCGGTGTGCAGCCAGCCCTCGGCATCGACCGCCTGGGCGGTGTCCTCCGGGCGCTGCCAGTAGCCCTTCATGACCTGCGGGCCCTTGATGCACAGCTCGCCGACTTCCCCGACGGCCAGGGTCTTGCCGGCGTCATCCTTCACGCAGGCATCGGTGGACGGAATCGGCAGGCCGATGGCGCCGTTGTACTCGGCCAGGTCGAGCGGGTTGATGCAGGCGGCCGGCGAAGTCTCGGTCAGGCCGTAGGCCTCGACGAGGGTGACGCCGGTGACCTTCTTCCAGCGCTCGGCGACGGCGCGCTGCACCGCCATGCCGCCACCCAGGGTGACCTTCAGCGAGGAGAAATCGATCTCGTCGAAGCCGGGGGTGTTGAGCAGGCCGTTGAACAGCGTGTTGACGCCGGTGATCGCGGTGAAGCGGGTCGCCTTGAGCTCCTTGACGAAGCCCTTCATGTCGCGCGGGTTGGTGATCAGGTAGTTGCAGCCACCGAACTTCATGAAGACCAGGCCGTTCGCCGTCAACGCGAAGATGTGGTACAGCGGCAGGGCGGTGATGATCACCTCCTTGCCCATCTCGATCCCCGAGGCGGAGATCCAGGCCGAGGCCTGCTGCATGTTGGCCACCAGGTTGCGGTTGGTCAGCATCGCGCCCTTGGCCACGCCCGTGGTGCCGCCGGTGTACTGCAGGAAGGCGACGTCGTCGTGGTCGATCTCGACCTTGGGCAGGGTGTGGCGGCTGCCCAGCTTGAGTGCCTGGTTGAAGCGGATCGCGCCACGCAGGCTGTAGTTGGGCACCATCTTCTTGATGTACTTCAGCACGAAGTTCACCACGATGCCCTTGGCGCCGAGCATGTCGCCCAGGCCGGTGGTCACCACCTGCTTGATCGGCGTATCGGCGATGACCTGCTGCACGGTATCGCAGAAGTTGTCGACCACCACCAGCACGGCCGCGCCGGAATCCACCAGCTGGTGCTTGAGCTCGCGGGCGGTGTACAGCGGATTGACGTTGACCACGGTCAGGCCGGCACGCAGCACGCCGAAGGTGGCGATCGGGTACTGCAGGCAGTTGGGCATCATCAGGGCGACGCGGTCGCCCTTCTTGAGCTGCAGCTCACCGAGCAGGTAGGCGGCGAACTGTTCAACCAGCGCGTCCGTTTCCCCGTAGGTGAGGACCTTGCCGAAACTGGAGTAGGCGGGGCGGTCGCGGAACTTGGCCACCGAGGTGTCGAAGACGGCCGAAACCGAATGGAACTCGTTGACGTCGATCTCGGCGGGTACGCCTTTGGGATAACTCTGCAGCCAGGGTCGTTCCAGACTCATATTCCCCCTCCAGGAAACGTGGATGATGTGATGCGATGACGGAGAGTATCCGTCGTTTCATGCCTCGGCAGCATACCGTCCCGAATGGAAAACGCGAAGGGTCGGTGAAGAAAGGCGGACGCGTGGCTTCGGGGCAGGGTGGCGCCGACGGTAAATGACGTTTGCAGCCGCATGCGCGCGCTCATCGCGGCGGCTCGCCAGCGCAGGTGTCGTGGCACTGCAGTGCAGCTTCCAGCACCGGCACGGCCCAGTCGGGTGTCTGCCGCAGTTGAGCGGCGTCATCGGCCGCGGGCCAGGTCAAACGGCCGCCGTCCATCTGCAGCACAAGCTGCGGGTCGGCAACCGGCTGGCCAGGACCGACCTCTACACTGTTGTCGTACACCTGCAGCTGTGCCAGTGCTGGCAACAGGGTGATCAGGTTCTGCAGCGCCAACGGATAGCGGCGGTGGATGTCCGCATCGCTGATGGCGTGGCCACCGGCCGCGACGCGTGCGCGCACCCGTGCGATGTGCTGCTCGGGAGAGGCCAGACCGCAGTACCAGACCAGTACGTCATGCGTGGCGCATGCCTCGGCCAGGGTCGCGGCGATGGATTGTCCGCCCAGGGTGGTTTCGAAGGCGTGGCTGCGGTGTTCGGCGATCGCGGCCTGCAGTCGGCCGAAGCCTTCCTTCCACGCCTGGCCATTGGCCTCGCGCTGGCTAATGCCCAGCTCGCGGCAGAGCTGCCCGGCCCAGTCGTCCGGATTGAACCAGTCCAGTCCCGCCTCGCGCAGCAGATGACCGCCGATAGAGCTTTTGCCCGCACCATTGACCCCTGCCAGCACGAGCAGGAAAGGCCGCGCCGCCATCAGTACCCGCTGCCCGCGACCACCTTGCCCTTGAGCCGTGCCGGTTTACGCAGCAGCGTTCGGGCCTTGTTGCCCGCTGCGGCACTGTCCAGCACGGCAAGGCGATCATCGAAGCGCTGCCGCAGGTGCTGGAGGGCCGGGGTCTGCTCGCGCAGGGAGGCAAGATCACGCTGCAGCGATACCACTTCGGCCTGCATGGCCTGGTATTGCTCGGCGGAGAGGATGACGGCCTGGGGCTCGTTGTGATTGGTCACCAGCACGGCCTGCTGTTCGCGGACGTCCTGCATGACCTTGCGCCAGTGCTCCTTCACCGTCGAGGCGGTGGTACGGGTCAGCTCGGTGATCGGGTCGAACTTGAGCGCATGCAGCATGGCGGCGGTTCCCTGGCGGATGCGGCCAGCTTAGCCCAGTGCGTACGAAATGGGCTAATTATGTGATTTATGAAATTTATGAAAATGAAGGGGCGGCGGCCGGGACGCCTATAGCGGGCACGCCCAGAGCGCCGAGTCGCTGGATGCCGGAAAGCAGCAAGGGGGCATTACGCCCCCTTGCTGCCGGTGCCATTCCCTGGACGGGGAGGGCGGTCTTGGCGAAAGCTCCTGATGCTTACTTCTTGCCCGCCAGCTGGCGCAGCACGTACTGCAGCAGGCCGCCGTGCTTGAAGTACTCCACTTCCTTCGGCGTCAGCAGCATCACATGGGCCTCGAAGGTCTTCTTCGTACCATCGGCCCGGGTCGCGGTGAGGGTCGCCGACTTGCTGGCGCCATCCTGCAGGCCGGTGATGTCCACCACTTCAGACCCGTCCAGGCCCAGGCTCTGCGCGTTGTCGCCATTCTTGAACTGCAGCGGCAGTACGCCCATGCCGACCAGGTTGGAACGGTGGATGCGCTCGAAGCTCTCGGCGATCACCGCCTTGACGCCCAGCAGGTTGGTGCCCTTGGCCGCCCAGTCGCGCGAGGAGCCGGTGCCGTATTCCTTGCCGGCGAACACGACCAGCGGGATGCCCTCGGCCTTGTACTTGACGGCCGCATCGTAGATCGCCAGCTTCTGCGGCTCGCCCCCGTCCTTCGGGAAGTACAGGGTGTTGCCGCCTTCTTCGCCGCCGAACATCAGGTTCTTGATGCGGATGTTGGCGAAGGTGCCGCGCACCATGACGTCATCGTTGCCGCGGCGGCTGCCGTAGCTGTTGAAGTCGGCCGGCTGCACGCCACGTTCCTGCAGGAAGCGGCCTGCCGGGGAATCCTTCTTGATGTTGCCGGCCGGGGAGATGTGGTCGGTGGTGATCGAGTCGCCGAACAGACCCATCACGCGCGCGCCATGCACGTCGTCGATGTGGCCGACGTCCATCGTCATGCCCTCGAAATAGGGCGGGTTCTTGATGTAGGTCGAACTGCCGTCCCACTCATACAGATCGCCGTCGGGCGACTTGATGGTGTTCCAGCGGGTGTCGCCCTTGAACACGTCGGCGTAGTTCTTCTTGAACATTTCCGGCCCGATGGTCGCGGCGATCACATCGCCGATTTCCTTGTTGCTCGGCCAGATGTCACGCAGGTACACCGGCTGGCCATCGCTGCCCGTGCCCAGCGGCTCGGTGGTCAGGTCGATGTCGGTGGTGCCGGCGATGGCGTAGGCGACGACCAGCGGCGGGCTGGCCAGGTAGTTCATTTTGACTTCCGGGTGTACGCGGCCTTCGAAGTTGCGGTTGCCCGACAGCACCGAGGCCACCACCAGGTCACCGGCGGCGATGCCGGCACTCACTTCGGTCGGCAGCGGGCCGGAGTTGCCGATGCAGGTGGTGCAGCCATAGCCGACCACGTAGAAACCGATCTTCTCCAGCTCGGTGAGCACACCGGCCTTTTCCAGGTAATCGGTGACCACGCGCGAGCCCGGGCCGAGCGAGGTCTTGACCCACGGCTTGCGGTCCAGGCCCTTGGCCGCCGCGTTGCGGGCGAGCAGGCCGGCACCGATCATCACCGCCGGGTTGGAGGTGTTGGTGCACGAGGTGATCGCGGCGATGACCACCGCGCCGTCCTTCAGGCGGAACTTCCTGCCCTCCAGCTCCACGTCGCTGTAACCCTTGGCCAGCTGTTCGTTGCCGACCGCCGCGCCGCCGCCTTCGTTGACGAACTTGGACACGTCATCGTTGCGCTTGTCGCGGTTGGTGGTCAGGCCGACCAGGTTCTCGCGGTAGTTCTGCTTGACGTCTTCGAGCAGCACGCGGTCCTGCGGGCGCTTCGGGCCGGCCAGCGACGGCTTGACCTGGCCCATGTCCAGTTCCAGCGTGGCGCTGTAGCTGGCATGTGCGGTGTTGGCGTCGTGCCACAGGCCCTGGGCCTTGGCATAGGCTTCGACCAGGTCGATCTGCGCTTCGCTGCGGCCGGACAGGCGCAGGTAGGTCAGCGACTCTTCATCGATCGGGAAGATGCCGCAGGTGGCGCCGTACTCCGGGGCCATGTTGCCGATCGTGGCCCGGTCGGCCAGCGGCAGGTGCTGCAGGCCTTCGCCGAAGAACTCGACGAACTTGCCGACCACGCCGTGCTTGCGCAGCATCTGGGTGACGGTCAGCACCAGGTCGGTGGCGGTGGCGCCTTCGGGCATGCGCCCGGTCAGCTTGAAGCCGACCACCTGCGGGATCAGCATCGACGACGGCTGGCCGAGCATGGCGGCCTCGGCTTCGATGCCGCCGACGCCCCAGCCCAGCACGCCGATGCCGTTGATCATGGTGGTGTGGCTGTCGGTGCCGAACACGGTGTCCGGATAGGCCACTGCCTTGCCGTCCTTGTCCGCAGTCATGACGACGCGGGCCAGGTTCTCCAGGTTCACCTGGTGGACGATGCCGGTATTGGGCGGCACCACCTTGAAATTATCGAAGGCCTTCTGGCCCCAGCGCAGGAAGCCATAGCGTTCCTGGTTGCGCTGGAATTCGATCTTGCCGTTGAGATCGAGCGCGTCCGGCGTGCCGAACACATCGACCTGCACCGAGTGGTCGATCACCAGCTCGGAGGGAATCTGCGGATTGATCTGCTCCGGCCGACCGCCGAGCTTGACCACCGCATCGCGCATCGCGGCCAGGTCGACCACGCAGGGCACGCCGGTGAAATCCTGCAGCACCACGCGGGCCGGCATGAAGGCGATCTCGATGTCCGGCTCGGCCTTGGGATCCCACTGTGCCACCGCCTGGATGTGGTCCTTGCCGACGGTGACACCGCCATCCTCATGCCGGAGCAGGTTCTCCAGCAGGATCTTCATCGAGTAGGGCAGGTGGGAGATGTCGAACGTCTGTCCGAGCTTGGGCAGGCTGAAGTAGTCGTAGGTGGTGCCGCCGACGTCCAGCTGGCTGCGGGTGGAGAACGAATCGCTCATTGCAGATGACTCCTTTGCTGATGGCTTGCAACGGCTGCGCCGGAACGCGCGCCTGCTTGCGGCTGCCGTCGGGCTCGCTGCGCCCGCCGATCCCTCGCAGTATGCGACAGCGGCAGGGGCGTGCCAGCCCTTGGGCTCAGGACGGAAGGTTACACAGGCATGTGTAGTGCCGATGTCATCGCCTGGGTACCGAATGCAGACGGGGCGCCATGGGCGCCCCGTCTGGAAGTGGCGCGTCCGCGGCCGATTACTTGCCGTTGGCGGCGTCGATCAGCGGGTTGCCGGTCTTGCCCACGGCATTGGTCTTGGACTTGGCCGACAGCACGCCGGTCTTGCCGAACTCGAACACGGTGGCTTCCTGGATGTTCTTGCCGAACGACTTGATCTTGACGAAGTCGTAGTACCAGACCTGCGTGTCGCCAAGTTGTTCGCGGCGGCTGGGGGCACCGAAGGCGCCACGCACATCATCCTGGGTGGTTTTGCCCACTTCGGCGGCATCCAGTTGCTGCTGGGTGATCTCGGTGCCGGTGGTGTAGGCGCCAAACGGGTTGGCATGCGCCGACGGGGCAGCCAGGGCAAGCGGGGCAGCAATCAGCAGGGCAAAAGCGAGGGTGGTGGCGCGCATCGTGGGATGTCCTTGTCTATCGATGGGTGTGCGGGTCGCCAGGGCGACGGCAAGCGTCCGGGTCCGGGCGGCAGCGGTTGCTGCCCGTTCAGTCTAGCCTGCCTGCGGTTCCCGGGACGCCTGCAAGGCAGGCGCCGCCTGGATTTGCCCCTGAACGCCAAAGTACGTACAATTCATACATACTTTTTGAGGCGTACCCCATGGAAGCCACCGTCGCAGAACGCGGACAGATCACACTGCCCAAGGCCGTGCGTGACGCCTTGGGGCTGACCAAGGGCACCCAGCTTACCGTCGAGCTGGAAGGCGGGCGCATCATCCTGCGCAAAAGCGTGGACGATGCGATCTCACGCGCCCGCGGCAAATTCGCGCTGGACGGCTTCGAGTCGTCCGAGGCTGCGGTGAAGGCCGTCCGTGACGAAGACTGAGCCTGCGATGATCGCCGTCGATTCGCCGGTGCTGATCGAACTGCTCAGCAACGGCCCGCAGGCCGACGCCGTGGAAGCCTGCCTGCGCCAGAACCTGGTCGGCGGCCGCGTGGTGGTCTGCGGGGCGACCCTGGCCGAACTGTGCGCCTCGTTGCGCGGCGGTGCCGAAGTGCTCGAGGCGCTGGAGGAAATGGGCGTCCATTTCAACGCGCTGGAAGCCAAATCCGCCCTGCGTGCGGGCGAGATGCAGCGCCGCCACCGGCAGCGCGGCGAAGGCCGCCGTAGCCTGGACGACTTCATGGTGGGCTCCCACGCACTGCTGCAGTGCGACGGCCTGATCACCTGGAACGACAAATTTTACCGCGACTACTTCAAGGGCCTGAAGCTGATCGTGCCGCACGCCTGAGCCCATACTTTTAAACCGCATTCTTTCAAAGAATCACCCGGGAGTTGTCATGTTGGAAGCCTACCGCCACCACGTAGCCGAGCGCGCCGCGCTTGGCATCCCGCCGCTGCCGCTGAGCGCCCAGCAGACGGCCGACGTCATCGAACTGCTGAAGAACCCGCCCGCCGGCGAGGCCGAGTTCCTGCTGGAACTGCTGACCCACCGCGTGCCGGCCGGCGTCGATGACGCTGCCAAGGTCAAGGCCTCGTACCTGGCCGCGATCGCCCTGGGCAGCGAAGTCAATCCGCTGATCACGCGCGAGCGCGCCACCGAACTGCTGGGCACCATGCTCGGTGGCTACAACGTCGCGCCGCTGGTCCAGCTGCTGGACGACGCCGCCGTCGGTGCGATCGCCGCCGATGCGCTGAAGAACACCCTGCTGGTGTTCGACGCCTTCCACGATGTGCAGGAAAAGGCCAAGGCCGGCAATGCGAACGCCCAGGGCGTGCTGCAGAGCTGGGCCGATGCGGAATGGTTCACCAGCCGTCCGCAGGTGCCGGAAAGCCTGACCATCACCGTGCTCAAGGTGACCGGCGAAACCAACACCGACGACCTGTCGCCGGCCCCGGACGCCACCACCCGCCCGGACATCCCGCTGCACGCCCTGGCGATGCTGAAGAACAAGCGTGATGGCATCGAGCCGGAAGAAGACGGCAAGCGCGGCCCGGTCACGTTCATCGAATCGCTGAAGGACAAGGGTCACCTGGTCGCCTACGTGGGCGACGTGGTCGGTACCGGTTCCAGCCGCAAGTCGGCCACCAACTCGGTGCTGTGGTTCACCGGTGAAGATATTCCGTTCATTCCGAACAAGCGCTTCGGCGGCGTGTGCCTGGGCTCGAAGATCGCCCCGATCTTCTACAACACGATGGAAGACGCCGGCGCGCTGCCGATCGAACTCGACGTGTCGCAGATGAACATGGGCGATGTGATCGAGCTGCGCCCGTACGACGGCAAGGCCCTGAAGGACGGCGCCGTCATCGCCGAGTTCAAGGTCAAGTCCGACGTGCTGTTCGACGAAGTGCGCGCCGGTGGCCGCATTCCGCTGATCATCGGCCGCGGCCTGACCGCCAAGGCGCGTGAAGCGCTGGGCCTGGCCCCGACCGATCTGTTCCGCCTGCCGATGGACCCGCCGGATACCGGCAAGGGCTTCTCGCTGGCGCAGAAGATGGTCGGCCGCGCCTGTGGCCTGCCGGAAGGCCAGGGCATGCGCCCGGGCACCTACTGCGAACCGAAGATGACCTCGGTGGGCTCGCAGGACACCACCGGTCCGATGACCCGTGACGAACTGAAGGATCTGGCCTGCCTGGGCTTCTCGGCCGACCTGGTGATGCAGTCGTTCTGCCACACCGCGGCGTACCCGAAGCCGGTGGACGTCAAGACCCACCACACCCTGCCGGAGTTCATCTCCACCCGTGGCGGCATCTCGCTGCGCCCGGGCGACGGCGTGATCCACAGCTGGCTCAACCGCATGCTGCTGCCCGACACCGTCGGTACCGGCGGCGACTCGCACACCCGTTTCCCGGTGGGCATTTCGTTCCCGGCCGGCTCGGGCCTGGTCGCCTTCGCGGCTGCCACCGGTGTGATGCCGCTGGACATGCCGGAGTCGGTGCTGGTCCGCTTCAAGGGCAAGATGCAGCCGGGCGTGACCCTGCGTGACCTGGTCAACGCGATCCCGCTGTACGCGATCAAGTCCGGTCTGCTGACCGTGGCCAAGGCCGGCAAGAAGAACATCTTCTCCGGCCGCATCCTGGAAATCGAAGGTCTGCCGGAGCTGAAGGTCGAGCAGGCGTTCGAACTGTCCGATGCCTCGGCCGAACGTTCGGCCGCCGGTTGCTCGGTGCACCTGAACAAAGAGCCGATCATCGAGTACCTCACCAGCAACATCACGCTGCTGAAGTGGATGATCGCCGAGGGTTACCAGGACGCCCGTTCGCTGGCGCGCCGCATCGAGAAGATGGAAGCCTGGCTGGCCAACCCGGAGCTGCTGCAGCCGGATGCCGACGCCGAGTACGCCGCCGTCATCGAGATCGACCTGGCCGACATCCACGAGCCGATCGTGGCGTGCCCGAACGACCCGGACGACGTCAAGACGCTGTCCGACGTGGCCGGTGCGGCCATCGACGAAGTGTTCATCGGTTCGTGCATGACCAACATCGGTCACTTCCGTGCGGCGGCCAAGCTGCTGGAAGGCAAGCGCGACATCCCGACCAAGCTGTGGGTGGCCCCGCCGACCAAGATGGATGCCTCGGAGCTGACCAAGGAAGGCCATTACGGCACCTTCGGCACCGCCGGCGCACGCATGGAAATGCCGGGCTGCTCGCTGTGCATGGGCAACCAGGCGCAGGTGCGTGAGGGCGCGACGGTGTTCTCGACCTCGACCCGCAACTTCCCGAACCGTCTGGGCCGCAACTCCAACGTGTATCTGGGTTCGGCCGAACTGGCCGCGATCTGCTCGCGCCTGGGTCGCATTCCGACCAAGGAAGAGTACATGGCCGACATCGGCGTGTTGGATGCCAGCAGCAAGGACATCTACCGCTACATGAACTTCGACCAGATCGAGGACTACCAGGAAGTGGCCGGTACGGTTGCTGCCTGATCCGATGCCGGGCGCTGCCCGGCGACCGGTAGCCATCGACCGTTGGTCGGTGGGCTGAAAAGCGAAAACCCCCGGCGCAGGCCGGGGGTTTTTTTTTGTGCGGACGTCGCGCGTTCGCGGTGGGCAGCGGGTAGTGCCGGCCGCTGGCCGGCAACGCGATCACGCCGAGTGCAACAGGCTGTGTGTTCGTGGATGCCGGGATGCCGGCCAGCGGCCGGCACTACCTAACCCCGCGCCAACGCCATCAACCGCTCGGCAATCCTCTCCAGCGGCACCATTTCCTCCGCCGCGCCGAGCTTGAATGCTGCACCGGGCATGCCCCAGACCACGCTGGTCGCTTCGTCCTGCACCAGGGTCGGGGCGCCGGCGTTGCGCAGATCGAGCAGGCCGCGGGCACCGTCGTCGCCCATGCCGGTCAGGATCGCGCCGATGGCGTTCGCCCCGGCGCTTTCGGCCACCGAACGGAACAGCACGTCCACTGCCGGCTTGTGCCGGTTGACCGCCGGGCCGTCGTCGACCCGACAGCGCCAGCGAGCGCCGTCGCGGATGATCCGGAGATGTTTGCCGCCCGGCGGCAGGTACGCGTGGCCGGGCAACACCGCTTCACCATCGCTGGCCTCGCGCACCGACATCGCCGAATGGCGGTCCAGGCGCTCGGCGAACGGGGTGCTGAAGGTGGCGGGCAGGTGCTGGGTCAACACGACGGCCGGGGCGTCGGCCGGCATGCCTTCGAGCACCACGCGCAGGGCCTCCGTGCCGCCGGCGGAGGCGCCGATGGCGATCAGGCGGTCGGTGGTGCGGAACTGGATGCTGCGCGGGGGCGCCTTCGGTGCCACCGCATCCAGGGTGATGCGCGGCGTGGGGGGACGGGCGAGCGTACGTACCCTCGAGCGGGCCGCCATCTTGACCTTGCCGATGATTTCTTCGGCGTAGACCTGCAGGCCACGGGCGACGTCGAACTTCGGTTTGGAGACGAAGTCCACCGCGCCCAGCGCCAGCGCCTGCAGGGTGGTGTCGGCGCCGCGCTCGGTCAGCGAGGAGATCATCACCACCGGCAGCGGATGCAGGCGCATCAGGTTTTCCAGGAAAGCCAGCCCGTCCATGCGCGGCATTTCCACGTCCAGCGTGATCACGTCCGGGGCAAGGCGCTTGATCTTCTCGCGCGCCAGCAGCGGATCGGCGGCGGTGCCGACCACTTCGATGCCGGGATCGCTGGCGAGGATCTCGCTGAGCATCTGGCGCACGACCGCGGAGTCGTCGACGATCAGGACTTTGCAGGGCACACCGTGGGTCATTCGAACAGCTCCACGCCACCGGTGACCGGGGCCTTGGACAGGCGGGCACGCACGGCCGATTCGGTCGCGGCCACTTCGGCTTCATGGGCATGCGGCAGGCGCTGCACCACGACGCGGCCGGTATCGGCGAAGAACCACACCTTGCGCGGATGGATGCCGCAGAGGTCCTCGGCGATGATCGGGATGTGCTCGGCCTGCAGGTACTGGCGCACGAACTCGGCATTGCGGGTGCCGACCGGGTTGCTGGTGAAGCCCTTGAGTACGTTGGCGCCGCCGAACACCTTGGCTTCCAGGCGCTTGCGGTGGGCGCCGCGCTTGAGCAGGTCGTTGATCAGCAGTTCCATCGCGTAGCTGCCGTAGCGCGCAGGCGCGCCATCGCCGACGTTGCCTTCGGGCAGCAGGAAGTGGTTCATTCCGCCGATCTTGAGCACCGGATCGCGCAGGCAAGCGGCCACGCAGGAGCCCAGCGTGGTGGTCAGCGCGGTGTTGTCGTCCACCGCCAGGTACTGGGTCGGCAGCAGCTTGGCGGCGGTGACCTGGAAGCGGCTGTCGAAATAGCGCATCACTTCGTCGTTGCGGATCGGCAGGCTCATGCCGGCGCTCCGGGCGCACGCTTGTACAGGGTCCGGCCGCAGGGCTGGATCAGGTCGGCGGCGTGCAGGTAGTTCTCCGAATGGCCGGTATAGAGCAGACCGTCATCGCCCATGTGCTGGATCAGCCGCGAGAGGATGCCGCGCTGGGTCGGTTTGTCGAAATAGATCATCACGTTGCGGCAGAACAGGGCATCGAACGGGCCGCCGACGTCGTAACGGTTGGCGAGCAGGTTGAGCGGGCGGAAGTCAATCAGGTCGCGCAGGGCCGGGTTGACCCGGCAATGGCCTTCGTTGGGTCCGCTGCCGCGCTGGAAATAGCGCTTCTTGATCGCAGGGTCCAGCCCGGACACGCGGTCGATGGCGTACACACCACGACTGGCGGTGGCCAGCACCTGGGTGTCGACATCGGTCGCCAGGATGCGCACCGGCGGTTTGAGCGTGCCGAAGGTCTCGCAGGCGGTGATCGCCATCGAGTAGGGTTCCTCGCCGGTCGAGGCCGCGCACGACCACAGCTGCAGGGTGCCGTGGCCGGCGCGCAGACGCAGTTCGTCGGCCAGCTTCTCGAAGTGGTGGGGCTCGCGGAAGAACGCGGTGAGGTTGGTGGTCAGCGCATTGGTGAACGCCTGCCATTCGTCGCCGCCATGGGACTCGAGCTGGTCCAGATAGTCGCTGAAGCTGCGCATGCCAAGCGCTCGCAGCCGGCGCGACAGCCGGCCGTAGACCATGTCGCGCTTGGCCGGCGCCAGCGAGATGCCGACGCGCTGGTAGATCAGCTCGCAGACGCGGCGGAAATCACGATCGGCGAACTCGAATTCGCGAGCATTCGGTGAAGCGGCGTTGGCTGGGGGCGTGGACACGGGCGGACTCGCAGGGAAAGGGGGTGCGGCGATCACGGATCGCCGCGGGGACTCAGAACTCTTGCCAGTTGCCTTCATCGGCCGGCGTGCTGCGCGGTGTGCGCACCGGGGCGGCGGCACGCAGGGCAGGGGATGCTGGCGGCACCGGGCGGCTGGCCGGGCGTACCGGCCCCATCGCGGCGACCGCGCGCGCGGTGACCGCGCTGACAGCCTGGGCGACCTGGTTGTCGAGGCGGAAGATCGCCACGGCGTCGGCCAGCTGGGTGGCCTGTTCCTCCATCGCGCGCGCGGCGGCGGTGGCTTCTTCCACCAGCGCAGCGTTCTGCTGGGTCGTCTCGTCCATCTGCACCACGGTCTGGTTGACCTGGTCGATGCCGGCGGACTGCTCCTGCGAGGCCGCGGAAATCTCGGCCATGATGTCGGTCACGCGCTGCACCGAGGCGACGATCTCGCCCATGGTGGCGCCGGCCTGGTTGACCAGCTGCGAGCCCTCGGCGACCTTGCCGACCGAGTCATCGATCAGCCCCTTGATCTCCTTGGCTGCAGCGGCCGAGCGTTGGGCCAGCGTGCGTACTTCGGAGGCCACGACCGCGAAGCCGCGGCCCTGCTCACCGGCGCGTGCGGCTTCCACCGCAGCGTTCAGTGCGAGGATGTTGGTCTGGAACGCGATGCCGTCGATGACCGAGATGATCTCAGCGATCTTCTTCGAGGAGGTCTGGATCGCGGCCATGGTGGTGACCACTTCGCTGACCACGTTGCCGCCTTGCGAGGCGACGGAGTGCGCGCCGATCGCGAGCTGGTTGGCCTGGCGTGCGTGCTCGGCGTTCTGGCGCACGGTGGAGGTCAGTTCCTCCATTGAGGCGGCGGTTTCTTCCAGGTTGGCGGCCTGCTGCTCGGTACGGCGCGACAGGTCGCTGTTGCCGGTGGCGATTTCGCCGGCGGCCAGGTTGATGCTGCCGGCGGCCTCCTGGATCTGGCCGACGATCTGGGTCAGCTGGGCGACGGTGGCATTGGCATCGTCACGCATGGTGGCGAACACGCCCTGGAAGTCGCCCTGCATGCGCGCGGTCAGATCGCCCTCGGCGATGGCCGACAGCAACTGCGAGAGCTTGCCCAGGTTCTCGTCGCTGATCTGCATCATTGCGTTGAGGTGGCCGATCATCCGGCGGAAATCGTGGTCGAAGCGGGTCGTGTCGCCGCGCTGGCTGAAATCGCCGGCGGCGGCGGCCGCGGCCAGGCGCTGGATTTCGCCGTTGATGCTGCCCAGGTTCTGCTTGACCGCATCGACCGTGCGGGTGATCTCGGCCTTCTCGCCCGGGTAGCGCGCGATGTCCGCGCCGAGGTCGCCCTGGGCATAGCGCTGCACCACGGCCAGCACATCGTCCATGGTCTGCACGTGCGCGCCGACCAGGGCATTGGTTTCATGCACCATCAGGCCGTACTCGCCGGGGAAGGCGGTCTCGTCCATGCGGTAGCCGGTATTGCCCGCGTCGTGGCGACTGGCCATCTCGCGCTGGCCACTGATCACGGCGTGCAGCTGTTCCTGCATGCGGGCCATGCTTTCCAGCAGGCGGCCGGGCTCATCGTGGGCCTGCTCGCCAATGCGGCTGTCCAGCTTGCCGCGGGCGATGCTCTCGGCCACGTGGGTAGCCTGGCGCAGCGGCAGGGTGATGCGGTTGCCGATCAGCCAGCTCAGCGCCAGCACGATCAGCACCAGTGCGCCACCACTGGCGGTCATGACGGCAGTGAAGGCCAGTGCATCGGACTGCACATCGTCCATGTAGACGCCACTGGTGATGACCCATTGCCACGGGGCATACAGGGCGGCATAGGTGACCTTCTCGATCAGTGCATCGTTGCCCGGCTTGGTGGTGCGGTAGTAGGTATAACCGCCACCGGTTTTCGCCATGTCCACCTGCTGCAGGTAGATCGGTACGCCATCCTTGGAGGTGTAGTCCTTCTGCACCTTGCCGACGCGGTCACGTGCGAACGGATGCATCAGCAGGGTGTAGTCGGTGCCGAGCACGTTGTAGTACGCGCTGTCATTGTCGGCGCGCATGACCTCGAGGGCCTGCAGTGCCGCAGCCTTGGCCGCTGCTTCGGTGAGTTCGCCGGACTCGGCCAGCCGGGTGTAGTGCGCCAGGATGCCGTAGCTGAGTTCGACCTGGGTCTTCAGCGCCTCCTTGCGGGTTTCGGCGAGATCCAGGTACTGCATGCGCGCGGCGATGATCGCCAGCGCGATCACGCCGACGGCGATGAGTGCGGTCAGCAGGTTGAGCTTGCGCCTGACGGACAGGTTGGAGAAGGACTGGTTCCAGCGGCTGAGTAGATTCATGGGCAGGGGTCTTTGATCGACAAACATGTCGCGGCAATGCTGTTATCGGCCGCAGGTCGCCACGATTGAGCCCGGGCGGCTGAGCGTATTCAGGTTTTGGTGGGCACAAACAAAAAGGCCCCGATGCAGGCGCATCGGGGCCTTTGAACGAAACGCCCAGCAGGGCTTAGAACTCCTGCCAGTCGCCGTCGGCCAGTTCGGTGGCCACCGGGCGCGAAGCCGGGCGACGCACGGCCGCCTGCGCCAGCGGCGCACGCGCGGCACGCGGCGGGGCGGCCACGACCGGAGCGGGTGCGAGCTCCTGCTCGTCCAGCTTGAAGATCGACACGGCATCGGTCAGCTGGCCGGCCTGTTCTTCCATCGCACGGGCGGCGGCGGTGGCTTCTTCCACCAGCGCGGCGTTCTGCTGGGTGGTTTCATCCATCTGCACGACGGTCTGGTTGACCTGCTCGATACCGGCCGACTGTTCCTGCGAGGCGGCGGAAATCTCGGCCATGATGTCGGTCACGCGCTGCACCGAGGCGACGATCTCGCCCATGGTGGCGCCGGCCTTCTGCACCAGCGCCGAGCCGTCGTTGACCTTGCCGACGGAGTCGTCGATCAGGCCCTTGATCTCCTTGGCTGCACCGGCCGAACGCTGGGCCAGGGTGCGCACTTCGGAGGCGACGACGGCAAAGCCGCGACCCTGCTCGCCGGCACGTGCCGCTTCGACCGCGGCATTCAGCGCCAGGATGTTGGTCTGGAACGCGATGCCGTCGATGACCGAGATGATCTCGGCGATCTTCTTCGACGAGGTCTGGATCGCGCTCATGGTCGTGACCACCTGGCCGACCACGTCACCGCCCTGCGAGGCGACGGTGTGCGCGCCGATCGCAAGCTGGTTGGCCTGGCGGGCATGCTCGGCGTTCTGGCGCACGGTGGAGGTCAGTTCCTCCATCGAGGCGGCGGTTTCTTCCAGGTTGGCGGCCTGCTGCTCGGTGCGGCGCGACAGGTCGCTGTTGCCGGTGGCGATCTCGCTGGCGGCCGAGTTGATCTGCTGGCTGGAGTGCTTGATCCGGGTGACGATGCCGCTGAGCTGCTCGGCGGTAGCGTTGGCGTCGTCGCGCATCCGGGCGAACACGCCCTGGAAGTCGCCGTGCATGCGCACCGTCAGGTCGCCCTGCGACAGCGCGGCCAGCAGGTTGGACACCTGTTCGATGCTGGCCGAGTTGGCGTCCAGCAGGCCGTTGAGCTGCTGGGCCAGCTGCAGGAAGAAGCCGTCCTTCCCTTCGCTGTCGATGCGGCCGGACAGATCGCCAGCGGCGGCCTGGGCGATCACGCGGGCCACTTCGGCTTCCACCAGCGCTTCGGGGGTGCGGTCGCGCCATTCGATGACGTGGCCGACGGTCTCACCCTGCTCGTTGGCGATCGAGGAGACGACCTGCGCGAACTGCGCTTCGCCGAACTGCATCGGGCGACGGCTGACGCCGTGCTGCTGCAGCTGGGCGAGGGTCTTGGCATCCATCTCGCTGCCGTGTTCAAGCGTGGCGGCCGACTTGCCGATCAGCGAGGCGGAGGCATCGAAGTCCGGCAGATCCTTGCGGATGTCGGCTTCGTACTGGCTCAGGGTCTGCTGCAGCGCGCGGTTGCTGTAGACGATGGTGTGCTGGGCATCGGTCAGGTAGACGCCGGTCGAGCTGTAGTCCAGCGCGGTCCGGATGCGCAGGTTCTCGCGGGCGATCGCCTGGTCGGTTTCGGTGCGTTCGCGCAGGTCGCGCTGCATGCGCTGCATGGCCTGCAGCAGGTCGCCGACTTCATCCTTGCGGCTGACGTCGATGTGGCCGTCCAGCTTGCCGCTGGCGACATCATTGGCGACCGATACGGCGCCGCGCATGCTGCCCACCAGCGAGCGGGCGAACAGATACACCAGCACCAGGCCCAGGGCGGCGCCGGCGAGCAGGGTGATGACGGTCAGCGTGGCCGAGGCGGCATAGGTGGACTCGGCTTCTTCGCGCGAGGCGCGCGACAGGCGGTTGTCTTCGGCGATCAGCGCCTCGAGGGCGGAGGAGGCCTTGCGATGCTTGGCGCGGGTTTCACCCACGAAGGTGTCCACGGCATCGTCGGGCAGGTCCAGTTCGAGCATTTCGGTGACGGCGTCGTAGGACGCCAGCGAGTCGGTCCAATCCTTGGCGAAGGTGTCGAACAGCTTCTTCTGCTGGGGATTGTCGATCAGCGCGGGGTATTTCTTGATCGAGGCGTCGATCTGGGTGCGAAGCTCCGCAGCGCGGGACTTGGCTTCGGCCTTGACGTCATCGCTGGCGCGGATGAGGCCCTGGTAGGCGGAGTTGCGGTACTCGCCGACCATGCCACGCAGTTCGCCGGCCATGCGGATGCTGTCCATCCGGGGCCCGGCCAATTCGGTGGTGACGTTGTTGAGTGAGTGCAGGCCACGATAGGCCACGATGCCCTGCAGCAGCATTACCAGCAGGAGGACGCCGAAAGTCAGCATCAACTTGGGCATCAGTTTGAGGTTGTTGATCCACGGCATGGCAGGTGCGGTCTCCAGTGGCAAACGCGTCCGGCCGTCGGGGCCGGTTGCAGCGACCACGCCGGCCAACGCCGGCGTGGCAGGGCGTACGGGGATTACTTGATGTTGGCGAGCTTGAGGCCGGCCGGCGAGCTGACTTCGATTTCAGCGCGCGAGGCATCGCGGGCGATCTTGCCGATCACGCAGACGGTCTTGCCTTCCAGCGATTCCAGCGGGAAGCTGAACTTGTCGCGGTTGGCGCCGGCGATGCGGGCCGAGAAGGTGTGGCGCGGGAACGCGCCGCCCATGTACAGGAAGGTCGGCTGACCTTCGGAGCCTTCGGCGTAGCGGGCCTTCTCGACCTTGCCACAGACCATGCCGTCCTTGCCGACCGAGCGCGGGGCCAGTTCCGGCGGAATCATTTCACCGGACTGGGCGAATGCGGTGGAAGCGGAGGCGGCGATCACGGCGACCGAGAACAGGGCAAGCAGGGACTTCATCGGGAACATTCTCCGGGGATAAGGGCAGTTGGCCCGGCCATGGGCGATCCAGTGCAGCCGGGTTCTGAAACCAGCTATCGGCCGGACCGGGCGGAACTGAAGCGTGTTTTTTCTTCAGTGGCTGTCACGGTGCGTACCGGGCGCAGTCCACGGGTTGTTCTGTGACGGATGTCTCAGGCTGCGACGTCGTCGATGACCGGGGCCTGGCCCATGTCGGCGCTGTCGAGGAGGGTTTCGATATCCAGCAGGATGAGCATGCGATCGTCCTGGGTGCCGATGCCGGAGATGAAGCGGGTATCGACGGCGGCGCCGAATTCGGGCGTCGGGCGGATCTGGTCGGCGGCCAGCGGGATGACGTCGGAGACGCTGTCGACGACGATGCCGACGACGCGGTCTTCGACGTTGAGCACGATCATGACGGTGAAGGCGTCATAGGTGGCATTTTCCAGGCGCAGTTTGAGGCGCAGGTCGATGACGGGGACGATGGTGCCGCGCAGGTTGATGACGCCCTTGATGTAGTCAGGGGCATCGGGGACGCGGGTGACGGAGTCGTAGCCGCGGATTTCCTGGACTTTGAGGATGTCCACGCCGTAGTGCTCGGCGCCGAGGGTGAAGCTGAGGTATTCGCCGCCGTCGCTGGCGGCGTTGCTGTTCTTGTCGTTCATCGAGGGGTCCTGGATCGGGCGTGGCGGTCGAATAACCGGGGGTCACGCTGGATATCGGCCTGGCCGGGGGCGACTTTAGGGGTGCTTGGCGAGAGCAACGGCGTTGGCGGTGCTGTGTTCGGCGGCTGGGCTGGTGTGGATGGGTTGGCGGGACACGCCGTGAATCCGTCCATGGAGGCTCATGTCGCGCCATCCATGGCGCTCATGGTCCCGCCAACCCACCCACAACAGCCCTTCGACCGTGCGTCGGTGTGTCAGTAGCAGCAATGGCAACAGCGAGAACGACAACAAGGCCAACAGCCGCTGCCTTCAACTCGGGCCCAGCCAACTTTCGATGGGGCGGCGCGGGTAGGTTGGCGGGACCATGAGCCGCATGGATGCGGCGACATGAGCCTACAGGGACGTACTTGCGGCGGGTCCCGCCGGCCTACCCGCGCCGACCCAGTCACGCAGCATCAAACCGCCACGCAGTTGAAGCAGCCATCAACTCTCCCCGTTCTTCCTCGCGCTCCGCTGCCGGTCGATGCGGAAGATGTAGCGCTGGATCGCGCTGTCGCCGCCGCGCGGGAGGTCGTCGAAGCGCATGCCGATGCGCTTCATTTCGATCCCGTTGGGCAGCTTGACCGCCAACTGGTTGCAGACGATCAGCGAGACATGCAGTGGGCTGCCATCGGGCAGGTCCAGCTGGGCCGCGTAGCGTTTCTGCAGGGAGAACACGTTGCAGTCCACCGGCACCGTGACGGCCAGGCCGCCGCCGCTGATGTCCACCACGCGCAGCTGCAGGATCTCGCTGCGGTCTTCGTTGACCGGGAACTGCAGGTGCGGTGAATCGGTGATCGGCGTTTCCAGCCGATACAGCTCGCGGCGCTGCAGGTGCACCAGCTCCTCGGGGAACGGCACGCGGAAGGCGACGTGGCCTTCGTTGCGCACGCGCTCCAGGCCGTCCAGGCGGAAGCGCACCATCACCCGGTCCAGCTGCGCGAAGCAGAGCAGATGGCCGGCCTCTTCGGCAGCGCGGTTGGAGGTCTCGGAGGGGCTGCCGTCCAGCAACAGCCAATCCTCGTCGTCGTCCAGTTCCAGCACCGCGGTGGGGAAGGACTGGTCGCGGCCGCCCAGATGGGCGTTGATCAACGAACGCTGGTCGATCAGCGCCTGCAGCAACTGCCGGATCTGGCGGGGGTTGCGGACCAGGTACCGGTCATCCGTGCCATCGTCGTGGGTGGCATGGGGTCGGTCGTGTGCGTCGTGGCTGCCTTCGGACATGGAATCTGCTGGGTTGGGCGGGTGCCGGCACGCGTAGATACCGGGGCTCTGTCCGTTTATCGGCAGTAGTTCACATTTATGTAGGGGGAATTGTGTCGCCCCGCGAAGAAGACGGGCCGCGGTTCCGGTGTGCGGTTCTGGCGGCAGGCCGGTGAAACGACGACACCCCGCCAGGGCGGGGTGTCTTCAGGGTCAGTTGATCATGCGACGCGCGCGATCAGAACTCCTGCCACTCGGCGTCGTTGGCCAGTGCCGGTTCCCGGGTCATTGCCCGGCGCGGAGCGGCGACAACACTGCGCGGTTTGGCCGGGGCGGCGGCTCGCGCTGCGGCAGGCGAACGCACCACGGCGGCGGGTGCGGCCGCCGGGGCCGCGTAGGCCTGCCCGTCCAGCTTGAACAGCGAGACAGCGTCGGTGAGGTGGCCGGCCTGCTCCTCCATGGCGCGCGCGGCGGCAGTGGCTTCTTCCACCAGCGCGGCATTCTGCTGGGTGGTTTCGTCCATCTGCACCACGGTGGTGTTGACCTGCTCGATGCCGGCCGACTGTTCCTGCGATGCGGCGGAAATCTCGGCCATGATGTCGGTCACGCGCTGCACCGAGGCGACGATCTCGCCCATCGTGGCACCGGCCTGGTTGACCAGCTGCGAGCCCTCGGCGACCTTGCCGACGGACTCATCGATGAGCCCCTTGATCTCCTTGGCGGCGCCCGCCGAGCGCTGGGCCAGGGTGCGCACTTCGGAGGCGACGACGGCAAAGCCGCGCCCCTGTTCGCCAGCACGTGCCGCCTCGACCGCGGCGTTCAGCGCCAGGATGTTGGTCTGGAACGCGATGCCGTCGATGACCGTGATGATGTCGGCGATGCGGCGCGAGGAGGCGTCGATTTCGTGCATGGTGCTGACCACGCGGCCGACCACTTCGCCGCCCTGCGAGGCCACCGAGTGCGCGCCGATGGCGAGCTGGTTGGCCTGGCGGGCATGCTCGGCGTTCTGGCGCACGGTGGAGGTCAGTTCCTCCATCGAGGCCGCGGTTTCTTCCAGGTTGGCGGCTTGCTGCTCGGTGCGGCGCGACAGGTCGTTGTTGCCCGAGGCGATCTCGCCGGCCGCGGTGCTGATGCTGGAGGAGGCCTGCTGGATGCGGCCGACGATCTGGGTCAGCTGGGCGACCGTGGTGTTGGCATCGTCGCGCATCGCGGCGAAGACACCGTGGAATTCGCCCTGCATGCGCGCGGTCAGGTCGCCGGCGGCGATCGACTGCAGCAGGTGCGAGAGCTGGGACAGGTTGCCGTCGGCGACCTGCATCATGGTGTTGAGGTTCTCGATCATGAGCCGGAAGTCGTGCTCGAACCGCAGCGCATCGCCGCGCTGGGTGAAGTCACCGGCCGCCGCCGCCTGGGCCAGCGACTGGATCTGGGTGTTGATCGCCAGCAGGCTGGCCTTGGCCGCATCCATCGATTCGTGCAGGATCGCGCGGGTGCCGGGCAGGCGGCGGGCGTTCGGCGAGAGGTCGCCGGCGGCGTACTGGTTCAGGACGTTGATCGCGTCCTTGATCGAATCCAGGTGCTCGAAGATCACCGTGTTCACGCCGACGGCCAGCTGGCCGTACACGCCCGGGAAATCTTCCGGGATGCGGTGGCTGATGTCCGGGCCGGCATGCATCTCGACCATCTGCTGGGTCTGCTCGGAGAAGCGACGCAGCATCACCGTCATGTCGCGGGTCGCGGCCAGCATCTTGCCGGCTTCATCCTTGCTGGTGGCCTGGATGTTGACCGACAGATCGCCACGCGCCACCGACTGGATGGCGTGCACGGCCTGGCCCAGCGGGCGGGTGATGGCGCGCGAGATCACCACGCCCATCACGGCGGCCAGCAGCGAGAGCAGCACGATGCAGCCGATGATCGCGTAGACGCTGTTGCGGTGGGTGGCGTTGGCGCTCTCGATGCGGCTGGCCATTACGCCGTTGCTGAACTCGCCCAGCTCCTTCAGCGCGGCGAACAGTGCGCGGCGTGCCGGGCGCGACTGCTCATCGGAGATCTGCTGGGCAGTGACGCCATCGCCGGCGGCGATCGCGGCCTTGATCAGGCCGTTGGCCTTGAAGTAGTCGGCGGTGCGGGCGGCGACCACCTCGTAGAGCTGGCGCTCCTTGTCGCCGGCCGGCAGGGCGGCGTAGGCGGCCAGCTCTGCATTGACGATCTTGCCGGTGTCGGCCATGCGCTTGTCGTAGTCGGCGACCGACTCCGGCTTGTCGAGCACGGTCAGCTGCGCCATCTCGTAGGTACGGAATTCGCCGAGCTGCGCGCGCACCTCGCCCAGGTGCTGGACCGAAGGAATGTCGTTGGTGCTCATCGCGCGCAGCTGGTCGTTGGCTTGGCCCAGACGGACCAGCGCGAAGCTGCCGAGGGCCAGCGTCATCAGCGTGGTGAGGGTGAAGCCTACCGCCAGCTTGCGGGCGATGGGCAGGTCGTGGAACCACTTCATGATTGGAACTCCGGGCAGGGCAGTGGCGCACAGCCGTGGGGTGCTGGGCGGAATCAGCGGGATGGGGAGAGACGGGAGCGGAGGAGCGCGCGACGGTTGCCGTGGTCGCTACTTCGGATAGCGGCGTTGATCGGCCGCAACTTGATAGTGCGGCGTCACATTTTTTTCACGGACGTGGCCAACGTTCAGCGGGCCGGGATGGTTGCTGCTGCAAGGGTTTGCCGGGCGTTGACCGTACGCAGGCGGAGGGTGGAGGCCGGTGCTTTGCGCCGCGGCCCTCGATGGAGTTCACAGTTCGGTCTGTGCCGCCTGCCGTCGTCCACCCACGAACGAACGCCGCCGCTCCCGGGGGAGCGGCGGCGTCGGGGACAGCGTGAGGGCGGTCGCGTTACGCGGCCTGCGGCACCTTGAGCGAGCGCACCAGGCCGCCGATGTCGACGATCAGCGCGACCCGGCCATCGCCGAGGATGGTGGCGCCGGAGACACCGCTGATGCGGCGGTAGTTGTTCTCGATGTTCTTGACCACGACCTGCTGCTGTCCGACCAGTTCGTCCACTTCCAGCGCGATCTTCTGGCCATCGCCTTCCACGACCACCACCAGCGGATCGTCCAGCGCACGCCCGCCGTAGCCGTAGTACTCGCTGAGCGAGAGGATCGGCAGGTACTCGCCACGCACCCGCAGCACGCGGCCTTCGCCGGCCATGGTGCGCACATCGTCGGCCTGCGGCTGCAGCGCCTCCAGCACGTAGGCCAGCGGCAGGATCAGCGTTTCGCCGGCCACCGAGACGGTCATGCCGTCCAGGATCGCCAGGGTCAGCGGCAGGCGGATCAGCACGCGGGTGCCGTTGCCGGCCTGGCTTTCCAGCTGGACTTCGCCACCCAGCGCCTGGATGTTGCGGCGGACCACGTCCATGCCGACGCCACGCCCCGACAGATCCGTGACGGCATCGGCGGTGGAGAAGCCGGGCTGGAAGATCAGGTCCCACACCTGCGAATCGGTGGGGTTGTCCGGCACGCTCAGGCCACGCTCGAGCGCCTTGGACAGGATCTTGTCGCGGTTCAGGCCGCGACCGTCGTCGCTGACTTCGATCACGATGTGGCCGCCCTGATGCGAGGCGGCCAGCGTGATCGTGCCGGTTTCGTCCTTGCCCGCCTCGCGACGCACGTCCGGCATTTCCAGGCCGTGGTCGATCGAATTGCGGACCAGGTGCACGAGCGGATCGGCGATCTTCTCGATCAGGCCCTTGTCCAGCTCGGTGCCTTCGCCGATGGTGCGCAGGCGCACGTGCTTGCCCAGGCGTGAGGACAGATCGCGGACCAGGCGCGGGAAGCGGCGGAACACGGCGTCCACCGGCAGCATGCGCACGCCGATGACCGCTTCCTGCAGATCGCGGGTGTTGCGTTCCAGCAGGTCCAGGCCGGTCAGCAGCTGCTCGGCCTGCGCCGGGTCCAGAGCGTGCGAGACCTGCTTGAGCATGGCCTGGGTGATGACCAGTTCGCCGACCAGGTTGATCAACGCATCGACCTTGTCGACGCTGACGCGGATCGAGGTCTCGGCTTCATGTGCAGCGGCGGCCGGTGCGGCAGCGGCCGGTGCAGCGGCGACGGCGGCGGCCGGCTTGGCCTCGACCGGCGTGCTGGTGGCCAGGCTCGGCGGTGCGGCCGGACGGATGTCCAGTTCGCAGTCGTCCACGACCCAGGCGAAGGTGTCTTCGATCTTGCTGCGCGGCACCTTGCCGACCAGGCCAAGGTCCCACGCCAGGTGAGCCTCGAGCGGATCGAGCTGATCGAAACCGGGCAGGCGATCCAGACGTGCGGCGACCTGCAGCGAGCCCAGATGCTCGAGCTCGCGGATGATGCGCAGCGGATCGTTGCCGCTCATGAACAGCGACGGTGCCGGCACGAAGCCGATCTGCCACGCCTCGGGGGTGTCATCGACCTTGGCGGCGACGACCGGCGCCGCGGCGGCGGCCTGGCCGGACAGCACCGCTTCCAGCCGCGCCTTGACCTCGGCGACCGCCTGCGGATCGGCTGCCTGGCCGTGTTCGGCTTCACGCAGCAGGGCACGCAGCACGTCCACCGAGGCCAGCATCGCGTCGACCGCGGCCGGCTCCAGCGCCCGCTTGCCAGCGCGCAGTTCGTCCAGCAGCGTTTCCAGCACGTGGGTCAGGGCGGCGATCGCGTCGAAGCCGAACGTGCCGGCGCCGCCCTTGATCGAGTGCGCGGCGCGGAAGACCGAGTTGATGATTTCCGGGTCCTGCTGGCCCGATTCGAGCGCCAGCAGGCCAGCTTCCATCGCATCCAGCCCCTCGCGGCTTTCTTCGAAGAAGGTGGCGTGGAAACGTTGCAGATCCATGCTCATGGTGCGGGGTGTCCAGTTGCGAGGGGAGGGAAGGGTGAAGCGGGATCAGCCCAGGACTTTCTGGACGGTGGCGACCAGCTGTTCCGGATTGAACGGCTTGACCAGCCAGCCGGTCGCGCCGGCGGCCTTGCCTTCGGACTTCTTGTCGGCGGCCGATTCGGTGGTCAGCATCAGCATCGGCGTGAACTTGTAGTCCGGCAGCTGGCGCAGCTCACGGATCAGCGCGATGCCATCCATGTTGGGCATGTTGACGTCGGTGACCACCGCGTTGAAGCGTTGGCCCTTGGCACGACCGAGGGCGACTGCGCCGTCTTCGGCTTCCTCGACGGAAAAGCCGGCCGAGGTGAGGGCGAAAGAGACCATCTGGCGCATCGACGCCGAATCGTCCACCACCAAGATACGTGCGCTCATGCAGCGTTCTCCACAGATTTCAGGTTGTCATGGGGTGCATCCAGGCCGAGGGCCTGGGTGACGCCGAGCAGACGCGCGGCATCACGGAAGGTTGCGGTGCAACCGTGGAATCCGGTGGGATGCCCGGCCTTGCGGCGGGCCTCGACGAATGCGCACAGCACCTGCACCGAGGCGGTATGGATACGGCCGATCTGGCTGGCATCCAGCGTCAGATCGCCGGCCTGATCCACCAGGGGGGCCAAACGGGTTTTCAGCTCGGTGCTGGTCTCGATTCCGAGATCATCACCCAAGGCCACAGTGCTCATCATTGCTCCGGACAAACGGTTCCGAGGTCTATAACGGCCCAAACCAACAAAGCTTTAGCGGAGACCGCGCGCAGCGCGGCACCGGCCTCCGCCACTACGTCAGTTCAGCAGCTGCGTCGCGTCCAGCAGGATCATCGGCTGCGCGCCGCCGCGGGCCACGCCGCGGAACAGGTCATTGGAGATCTGGCAGATCCGGGCGGTGTCCGGCGGCTCGATCTGGGAGTCGGTGAGGTTGGCGACATCCTCGACCGCCGACACGCGCAGGCCCATCGTCTCGCCATTCTCTTCCAGGACCACGATGCGGGTATTGGCATCGTTGCCGGCCGCGCTGCTGCCCAGGTGGATGCCGAGGTCCATCACCGGCACCACCTGGCCACGCAGGTTCATGATGCCCAGCATCGCCGGCGAGGTGCCGCGCAGCGGCAGCAGCGGGACCGGCAGGACCACTTCCTGGACCTTGAGCAGCTCCAGCGCGTAGGCCTGGGCGCCACACCGCAGGCGCAGCCAACGCGAGGTCCGTTCGGCGGCGCGGCGGTTCTCGCGTGGGCTGGAGGCCGGGTCGCGTGCCTGCCGCTGCAGCTCCTCCCAGCTGCCGGGTCGGCTCTGTGCCAGCGAGGGAGCGTTGGCACGGGCGCTTGTGGCGGCCAGCATGGGTGCCATGGCCGGCATCGAGCGCGTTGTCGGTGCACGTGCGGCCGGTGCAACGGGGACGGCTGCAGGGGCTGGGGCAGGCGTGGGCGCGACGACCGGTGCGGGGGGCGCAACCGGTGGGGCGACGGCAGCCACGGGACCGGTTTCGTAGACGACCTCGGGTGGCAGGTCGTCCCAGCTCGGGCGGGCCTCGTCCGCGGGCGCGGGCATGGCGCCGCTGAGGAGCGGGTCGTTGCGGAGTTCGTCGAGCAGGTCGTCGAAGCCAGGGGCCGGCGCCGTGCCGGACGCGGACAACGCCGCTGTGTCCGGCGCCGCCGTCTCTGCGGGCAGCGTCATCGATCCACTGAGGAGGGGGTCATTGCGCAGTTCGTCGAGCAGATGATCGAAGCCAGGTGCTGCGACGGGTGCCGCCGCGATCGCAGCATCCGTTTCAACCGCCGCCTCGACCACCGCAGGAGCGGCGGACAAGGTCATCGCACCGCTCAGCAGCGGATCGTTGCGCAGTTCGTCCAGCAGATCATCGAAGCCCGGGGCGATGACCTCTTCAGTCGCGGGGACCGCTGCAGTGACGGTGACTTCGACGGGGTCCGCCGCTGCAACGGGCAGCGGTGCCTGCGCCTCCACCTCCGCCGGCGACGGCATCGCGTCGCCCAGCAACTGCTCCAGGTAGTCGTCGAGTACGCCGGCGGTGTTCATGCCGCGCGCTCCATCTGCTGCGCGTCGTCGGCCAGGATCCATTCCAGCGCGCGGCGATAGGCGGCCAGGCCGCGGCCGGGGTAATCCCCGGACTGCGCCGGCACGGTCAGGCTGGCGGCGTTGCAGATGCGGGTATCGACCGGGATCGCATCTTCCCAGACGCGGTGGCTGTGCTTGTCCTGCATCTGCTTGACGGTTTCGTGGCCGGCGCGCGTGCGGCGGTCGAACAAGGTGGGCAGGATCGACATCGGCAGGGGGCGGCGGCGCGAGCGCTCGACCATCTCGCCGGTACGGACCATGCCGTCCAGTCCGTGCAGTGCCAGCGGCTCGGCCTGGGTCGGGATGATCAGGCGGTCGGCCGCGGCCAGTGCGTTGATCATCAACAGGCCCAGGGTGGGCGCGCAGTCGAGCAGGATGTAGTCATGCTGGCCCTGGTGGCGGCCGAGCGCATTCTGCAGGGCCAGGCCGAGACCGGGCTGGTTGGCGCTGCGGCGTTCCAGGGTGGCCAGGGCCGCCTGTGCGCACACGTAGTCCAGGCCCGGGATGTCGCTGGGGTGGGCGAGGGTGGAGAGCTCGGCCGGCGGCGCGCCGAACAGTTCCAGCACGCCCTGCGGCGGCGGATCCAGCGCGACGCCGAAGGCGCGGGTCAGCGACGAATGCGGATCCAGATCGATCAACAGCACGCGGTGGCCCTGCGCGGCCAGGCCGCGGCCGAGCGCGAGCGTCGTGGTGGTCTTGCCCACGCCGCCTTTCTGATTGGCAACAGCCCAGATACGCATGCGGTTCACTCCTTCATTGCGGGCGGAACGGCGGCGCCAACGCGGCTGCCGGCCGGCACCGGTGGCAACTGCACCGGTGCGATGGGGGTAACAGGGGTGCCAGTGGCAGGTGCCTTGGCGGCATCGGTCGCGTCGGCGTCGGCACTGAGCCGGTCGGTGATCGGGTCGATGCCCTGCGCGGTATCGGCCAGGATGATCACCATCACCCGCCGGTTGCGGTTGCGGCCTTCGGCGCTGGCGTTGTCTTCGCGGGGGCGGAACTGGCCATAGCCGACCATCGCCAGCCGTGCCGGCTGCAGGCCCTGGTCGGCGAACAGATGCACCACGCTGGCCGCGCGCCCGGCCGAGAGTTCCCAGTTGGACGGGAACAGCGAGGTGGCGATCGGGATGTTGTCGGTGTGGCCTTCCACGCGCACGCCATTGGGCGCATCGCGCAGCACTTCGGCCAGTTTGGAGAGGGTGTCGCGCGCATGCACGTCCAGCGTGGCCGAACCGGTCGGGAACAGGATGTCGCTGTTGATCTCGACCTCGATCCACAGCTCGGTGCGGCGCACGGTGATCATCCCGCGCTCGATCAGCGGCGCCAGCGTGGCGGTGAGCTTGTCGGCGATGCCGTTGAGCTGGCGCTCGGCACGCTGCAGCTGTTCCTGGTTGCGGATCGAGACCGGCATGCGCATCTGCGAGGCCATCGCCGGCAGCAGGGTCGGGTCGTTGGTCGGCGCCGGTGCGGAAGGGCCGATCTTGGTGCCGGCCCTGATCACCGAGGGGCTGTCCCAGCCGCCGCCCTGGACCTGCTGGTTGCCGACCTGGACCGGGTTGATCGTGCGCGGCGCGCCGCCGAACGCGGTGGTCAGCGCATCGGCCATGATCCGGTACTTGCCTTCGTTGAGCGAGGAGATGGCGTACATCACCACGAAGAAGGCGAGCAGCAGCGTCATGAGGTCGGCATAGGGGATCGCCCAGGCCTCGTGGTTGGCATGTTCTTCGTGGTGCTTGCGACGGGCCATGTCAGTGCAGGAACCCGGACAGGTTGGTTTCGATGTTGCGCGGGTTCTCACCCTGGGCGATCGAGATCAGGCCTTCGATGATCATTTCGCGGTCGCGGCTGTTGTGGTGGATCACGCTCTTGAGCTTGGCCGACACCGGCAGGAACAGCAGGTTGGCCGAGGCGATGCCGTAGATGGTGGCGGTGAACGCCGCCGCGATGCCGTGGCCGAGCTTGCTCGGGTCGGCGAGGTTCTTCATCACCGCGATCAGGCCGAGCACGGCGCCGATGATGCCCAGGGTCGGCGCATAGATGCCCATGCCCTCGAACACCTTGGAGGCGGCCAGATCCTGGCTCTCCTGGCTGCTCAGCTCGATTTCCATCATGTGCCGGATGGTCTCCGGCTCCACGCCGTCGACCAGCAGCTGCAGGCCTTTGCGCAGGAACGGATCGTCCTGGGCGTCGACCTGGGCTTCCAGGCCGAGCAGGCCCTGGCGGCGGGCGATGTTGCTCCACTCCACGATCTGCTGGATCAGCTCGCGGCGGTCGCTGCTCGGCGGCAGGATCACCCAGCGCACGATCTTGAAGGCGTGCTTGAACACGGCCGGCGAGGTATGCAGCAGGATCGAGGCGATGGTGCCGACGATGACGATCACGAAGGCGGCCGGCGACCACAGCGACGCCAGACCGGCCCCCTTGAGGATGCTGCCGCCGACCAGTGAGGCCAAGGCGAGGAAAAGTCCAATGAGGCTGAGTCTGTCCATGGGTCCGTTATCGGCTTGTGTGAATGGGACTTGAGACGCCGAAGGAATCCAGTGATGCGGCGGTCACACTTTCACGGGATCAATCGTGGTGGGTGCGCAGCCCGTCCACGTCCAGGATCAGTGCCATCCGACCGTCGCCGATCAGGGTGGCGCCGGCATAGCCGCGCAGCCCGCGCAGGGCCTTGGGCAGTGGCTTGATCACCACTTCCTCGCGGCCACGCACCTGATCTACCACCAGGCCGAAGCGGGCTTCACCGGCCTGCAGCACCACGATGGTCAACAGCGAGGACGGCATCGGCTCCACATCGAGCCAATGGCGCAGGTCGACCAGGGCCAGCGTGTGCGACTTGCGGTCCAGCACGGCACGGCCGTCGAACCAGCCCAGCGAGGTGTTGGGGGCATGCAGCACCTCCATCACGCGGGCCAGGGGCAGGGCGTAGACGTCCTCGCCGGCCTGCACCAGCAGGGTCGGCAGGATCGCCAGGGTGAGTGGCACGCGGATCATGAAGCGGCTGCCACGGCCGAGCTCGGACTGGATCTGGATCTGGCCGCTCAGCTCGCGGATGCGCGACTGGACCACGTCCATGCCCACGCCGCGGCCGGAGATGTCGGTGACTTGCTGCTTGGTCGAGAAGCCGGGCAGGAACACCAGGTGCAGGCACTCCTCGCTGCTGAGGCGGGCGGCGGCTTCGGGGTCGATCAAGCCCTTCTCGCGCGCCTTCTGGCGCAGGCGTTCGGGATCGATGCCGGCGCCGTCGTCCTGCACTTCAATGCTGACGTAGTCGCCTTCCTGCTGGGCCGAGAGCCGCACATGGCCGCTGCGCGGCTTGCCCTGTGCCTCGCGCAGGTCCGGCATCTCCACGCCGTGGTCGATCGCGTTGCGGACCAGGTGCACCAGCGGATCGGCCAGCGCTTCGACCAGGTTGCGGTCGAGTTCGGTTTCCGCGCCGATCAGCTCCAGCTCGACTTCCTTCTTGAGCGAACGCGCGACATCGCGGGCCACCTTGGGGAAGCGCGAGAACACCTTGCCGACCGGCTGCATGCGAGTGCGCATGACCGCCGACTGCAGGCGCGCGGTGGCGATGTCCAGGGTGGATACGGCGCGGTCGAGTTCTTCATCGTGCAGGCGCGCGCGCAGGGTCTTGAGCCGGTTGCGCGACAGCACGAGCTCGCCGATCAGGTTGACGATGGCATCCAGGCGCTTGGTATCCACGCGCACGGTGTGCTCGGCTTCGGCCACCGGTTTGGCCGGGACCGGCTTGGCCATCGGCGCCGCCGGGGCGGCCACGGCACGCGGAGCCGGTGCGGCGGCGACGGCCTTGGCACCGGGAACGGCGCCACCGTGGAGCTGGTCGAGCAGGGCTTCGAACTCGTCCTCGCCGATCAGGCCGTCATCCTTCTTCGGGGCCGCGATGGCGGTCGGTGCGGCACCGCCATGCAGCTGGTCGAGCAACGCTTCGAACTCATCATCGGTGATCATCTCGCCGCCGCTGCTCGCCGTGGCGGCGGCCGCAGGCGCCGGCGTGGCCGGCCCGTTGACGTCGAACTGGGCGATCAGCTCCGGCGGGGCGTAGCCCGGCTCGGTGCCGGCCGAGACCGAATCGAGCATCGACTGCAGGTAATCCAGTGACTGCTGGGCTGCATCGAAGTGGTGGGCCTGCAGCGTGGCCTGGCCGGAGCGTGCCATGCCGAGGGTTTCCTCGGCGGCGTGGCACAGCTCGACCATCGCCTGGATGCCGAGGAAGCCGGCGCCGCCCTTGAGCGTGTGGAAGCCCCGGAACACGGCGTTGAGCTGGTCGGTGTCCTGGGGCGCCTGCTCCAGCGACACCAGCTGTTCGCCGAGGCGGTCCAGAATTTCCTGGGCCTCGAGGATGAAGTCGGCAGCGATATCGTCTGGAACAGCACTCATGAGCGTTACAGTCCCAGGTCCGAAAGCAGGTCGTCGGCGTCGTTCTGTGACACCGCGTGGCGATCCAGGCCGTTCACGGCCGGGCCGGCCAGGCCGTTGTTGTCGCGCTTCTTTTCGTCGTCCTGCGGCGGCAGGCCGAGCGCGCCGAAGCCCTCGTGCACGCGACGCACGATCCCGACCACGCGGCGGATGATCTGCCCGGTGAGGTCCTGATAGCTCTGCGTCAGCGCGATTTCGGTGAGGTTGTGGCGGATCCGGTCCAGCTGCTGGCCCTGGTCGGGCGTCAACCCGTTGGCGCGCAGCTGCTCGGTGAGCGAGCGGCATTCCTCGGCCAGGTCCAGGGTGCGGTGGGTGGCCTGTTCGGTCATCGCCACCACGTGGTCCAGGCGCGCGCAGGCGTCATCCAGCTCGCCGGCTTCGCTGGGCAGGCTGGGCAGCTCGCCCAGGGCCTGGCCGAGCTCGCGGGCCAGGCGGTTCAGGCCGGCCATCATCGGCTGCGTGCGCAGCGCGGCGAGGGCGTCGATTTCCCGGCGCCAACCGGCTTCGTCACCACTTTCCAGTGCGGCCAGGGCGTCCTGCAGGCGCTGCACCAGCGCGGATTTGTCGCTCAGGGTTTCCATCAGGCGCTCGCCGCCAGGCGTTCGAAGATCTTGCCTAGCTTTTCTTCCAGGGTCTGGGCGGTGAACGGCTTGATGATGTAGCCGTTGACGCCGGCCTGTGCCGCTTCGATGATCTGCTCGCGCTTGGCTTCAGCGGTCACCATCAGCACCGGCAGGGTCTTGAGCTTGGCGTCGGCACGCACGGCCTTGAGCAGGTCGATGCCGGTCATCACCGGCATGTTCCAGTCGGTGACCACGAAATCGAACGGCTGGCTCTGCAACATCGCCAGCGCGGCATGCCCGTCCTCGGCTTCGGCCGTATTGGTGAAGCCCAGATCGCCCAGCAGGTTCTTGACGATACGACGCATGGTCGAGAAGTCGTCGACGATCAGGATACGCATGTTCTTGTTCAAAGCACTTTCCTCGATTTCAATGGTTCTCGAGGCCGGCGTCTGCCGCCTCGAAGATCTTCAGCCGGCCCCTCAGGCGCAGCACGGCCTGGCCATGGATCTGGCACACGCGCGATTCGCTGACACCCAACACGGCACCGATCTCTTTCAGGTTCAGTTCCTGCTCGTAGTACAGCGAGAGCACCAGCTGTTCGCGCTCGGGCAGCAGACCGATCGCGTTGCCCAGCTCGCGCCCGAACTCACCGCGCTCCAGTACCTGCTGCGGGGTCGGGCCGCCCTGGGCGACGGTATCCAGCTCGCCTTGATCTTCGATCCGCGATTCCAGGCTCAGCACCTGGCCGCGCGAGGCGTCCTCCATCAGGCGCAGGTAGTCGGGCAACGGCATGTCCATCGCGGCCGCCACTTCGGTGGCGCTGGCGGCGCGGCCGGTGCTCTGCTCCAGCCGGCGGATGGTCGCGGCGGCATCGCGGGCACGGCGGTGCACCGAGCGCGGCACCCAGTCGCCGCGGCGGATCTCGTCGATCATCGAGCCGCGGATGCGGATCGAGGCATAGGTCTCGAACGAGGCGCCCTGGTCGGCGTCGTAGCTGCGCGAGGCCTCGATCAGGCCCATCATGCCGGCCTGGATCAGGTCATCGACCTCCACGCTGGCCGGCAGGCGCGCCGCCAGGTGGTGGGCGATGCGGCGGACCAGGTCGGAGTGCTGGGCAATGCACTCGTTGGCCGCGGTCCGCTGGACTTCTTTGTATTGTGCTGCGCCCTTCATACCGTCACCCCGCGTTGCTTGAGGATGCGTTCCAGGAAGAACTCGACCCCGCCACGCGGCTCGGTCGGAGCCTGCCAGCGGGCGGTGCGGCGCGCGATCTCGGTCAATGCCAGCGCCGACGGGCTGGACGGATAGGCCTTCACCACCGGCTGCTGGCGCTGCACGGACAGGCGCAGCCAGTCGTCCTGCGGCACGCAGCCCAGGTAGTTCAGCGAGACATCGGCGAGGAACTTGTCGCAGACGCGGGTCAGCTTTTCGTAGAGCACGCGACCTTCGTTCGGGTCGCGGACCATGTTGGCCACGACCTGGATGCGATCCACGCCGCGTTCGCGCGAGAGCACCTTGATCAGCGCGTAGGCATCGGTGATCGAGGCCGGCTCATCGCAGACCACCACCACGGTGTCCTGCGCGGCCTGGCAGAAGGTCAGCACGCCATCGGTGATGCCGGCGGCGGTGTCCACGATCATGATGTCCAGCTCGCGTTCGAGCTCGGAGAACACGTTGACCAGGCCGACGTGCTCGGCCGGCTGCAGTTCGGCCATGTGGCGGCGGCCGGACGCGGCCGGGACCACCAGCACGCCCCCGGGGCCTTCCATGATCACTTCTTCCAGGGTGCAGCGCCCGGCGACGAGGTCGGCCAGGGTCACCTTCGGCTGCAGGCCCAGGATCACGTCGATGTTGGCCAGGCCGAGGTCGGCGTCCAGCAGCAGCGTGCGTTTGCCCATGTCCGCCAGCGCCACGGCCAGATTGGCCGAAACGTTCGTTTTGCCCACGCCGCCCTTGCCGCCGGTGACGGCGATGGTGCGGACCGGGCCCAGCGGCTGGCTTCGGGTAGCCGACAACGGGAAGGTCTTGGTCAGCTTGGCGTACTCACGCGACGGCATGGTTCAACTCCGGGTTGCAGGGCATATCGGCCGCGCGGCGCAAATCTTCAAGGCGAAGTACAAGATTGGCCGCACTGGCACGGTGCAGGTCTTCGGGAACGTCCTGGCCATCGGTGACCCAGGTGATCGGCAGGCGGTGATCCACGGCCACCGACAGGGCGGTGCCGAAGCGGCCGGTCTCGTCCAGCTTGCTCAGCACAACGCCCTGCGGGTTGGCGGCGCTGAAGCGGCGGACGACCTCGTCCATGTCACCGAAACTGGTGTTGGCCGGCAGCACCAGCAGGGTGCGGATCTGCTCGGCAGCGCGCAGCCACTGCAGCTGGGCGGCCAGGGCGCGGTCGCGCGGGCCCAGCCCGGCGGTGTCGATCAGGACCAGCTTGTAGTCCTTCAGGCGCTCCAGCAGCTGGTTCAGATCGCTGCCGCTGCTGGCCTCATGGACCGCGATGCCGAGCTGGCGGCCGAAGCCGTACAGCTGCTCGCGGGCGCCGATGCGGCCGGTATCCGTGGTGACCAGGGCGACGTCGCGGGCGGCATGCGCTTCGGCGAAGCGCGAGGCCAGCTTGGCGATGGTGGTGGTCTTGCCGGCGCCGGTGGGGCCGACCAGGGCGATCACGCCGCCGGCTTCGAGCGGGTCGACCGGGGCGATCGGCAGCTTCTTGGAGAGCAGGCCGAGCATCAGGCCACGGCCGCGATGGGCTTCGGTATCCAGCGGAATCTGCATGGCCACGTCGCGGCTGATGCCGGCGTCGAAGCCGTACTCGTCCATCAGGTCCAGCGCGGCGGCACGGACCGGCGAGCCACGCAGGCGTTCGTCGGTGAAGCGGTGCATCTCGCGCTCGATGACGTGGCGCATGCCGGCCACTTCGTGGCGCAGCTGGCGGATTTCTTCGTCGTCGCGCGGGACCACGATCAGTTCCGGCACGCTGGCCACGACCGGTGCCGCTTCATTGGCGGCGGTGGCGACGGTCACGGCGATCGGCAGCGCCGGCGGCAGGCCCGCGGCCACGACCGGCAGCGGCGCGAGGGCGGCGGCGGCCGGCACGGCGGTCTCGTCCATCTCCTCCAGCGGCGGATCGATGACGAAGCGGGCGCGGTTGATCGGGGCCGGTGCGGCGACCTCGTGCGGCAGGGCCGGCGAAGCGGCGGCGGCCTGTTCGACATTGAACGGCGCGAAGATCTGCTCCGGCAGCGACGGTTCGTTGACGGCAGGGCTGACGCTGGCGCGGGCCAGGGTGGCGGCGAAGCCATCGCTGCCGCGCTGCGGGACGCTTTCGTTGGCGGTATCGAGCGTACGGCCGGTCGCGCCGACGGCGGCGCGCGCCAGCGCGGCCACGGCCGAGGTGGTGGCGGCCACCGGTTCCGGCGTGGCGACCGGGGCCTTGCGGCGGGTCACGGCGGCGATCACGGCATCGGCGGCGCTGCGGGGGCGCGGTGCCGGCGCCGGGGCGACGTCCTTGCGGGCCGCTTCCAGTGCACGCTGCACGGCGCTCTCGTCGTAGTTGGCCGCTGCCACGATCTCGACGCCTTCCTCGATCCGGCGGTTGGACAGGATCACTGCGTCCGGACCGTGTTCCTTGCGCACCAGGTTCATGGCCGAGCGCATATCGGAGGCGACGAAGCGTTTGATTTTCATGCTGTGGTACCGGGACTGGGGCGGCGGAGTGGTGGAAGGGAAACGCTGGTTGTCGGTGGTCTGCACGGTCAGGGAGTCCCTTTATTTCCTGCTGCGGTGAAATCGAATGAAGTGTCTGTTTTCTGTCGCGGTGCCGTCGGAGGTCCGGCTCAACTGATCGTGCCGACCAGCTTCAACCGTTTGTCCTCGGGCACCTCGCTGTAGGCGAGTACGGACAGCGAGGGGACGCTGTGGCGTACCAGCCGTGCCAGCGCGGCACGTACCGGGCCGGGCACCAGCACGACCGCGGGCTCGTTCTTCGCTTCCTGCTTGCCGACACATTCGGCCAGGCTTTGATGCAGTCGCTCGGCGAGTCCGGGTTCCAGCGCGGCGCCGTTGCCCTGTGTGGACTCCTGCAAGACGCGTTCCAGTTGCGGGTTGAGGGTGAAGACCGGCAGCTCGGGCGACATCCCGGCGATCTCCTGCACGATGAAACGGCCCAGCGCGTTGCGCACGGCGGCGGTCAGCACGGCCGGGTCCTGGCTGGTCGGCGCGCTTTCCACCAGCGATTCGACGATCTTGCGCAGCTGGCGGATCGGAATGCGCTCGATCAGCAGGTTCTGCAGCACCCGCACCACCGCCGACAGCGGCAGCGACTTCGGCGTCAGGTCCTCGACCAGCTTCGGTGCACTCTTGGCCAGGTTGGCCAGCAGCTGCTGCACTTCCTCATGGCCGAGCAGTTCCGGGGCGTGCTCGCGGATCAGGTGCGACAGATGGGTGGCGACCACGGTGGCCGGGTCGACCACGGTGTAGCCCATCGATTCGGCATTGGCACGCTGGTGCGGCTGGATCCAGGTGGCATCCAGGCCGAAGGCGGGATCCTTGCCGGCGATGCCTTCCAGCGTGCCCAGGGCACTGCCCGGGTCCAGCGCGAGTTCGCGGTCCGGATGGATCTCGGCGGTGGCCACCGGCACGCCGTGGATCAGCAGGCGATACGCGCTCGCCGGCAGTTCCAGGTTGTCGCGGATGTGGACGGAGGGAATCAGGAAGCCGATGTCGTGGGTGAGCTTGCGGCGCACGCCCTTGATCCGGGCCATCAGTTCGCCGCCCTGGTTCTTGTCGACCAGCGGGATCAACCGGTAGCCGACTTCCAGGCCCAGCGGATCGACCGGGCGCAGTTCGTCCCAGGTCAGCTCGGCGGTGGGCGAGGGCGCGGCACCGGGCAGGCCGAGGGTGTCGGGGCGGTTGGCGGCCGGCGATTCGGCGGCACGGGCTTCGGCCGTGCTCTTCTTCCAGGCCTTCCAGGCGATGAAGCCGAGGATGGCGGCCAGCGTCAAGAAGGCGACGTTGGGCATGCCCGGCACCAGACCGACCACCGCCAGAATCGCGGCGGCGATGGTCAACGCGCGGTACTGGCCGAAGACCTGGCCCATCATGGCCTGGGCCATGTCCTGCGAGCGCGAGGCGCGGGTGACCAGCATGGCCACTGCCGAGGACACCAGCAGCGCCGGCAGCTGGGCGACCAGGCCGTCACCGATGGAGAGCAGGGTATAGGTCGCCGCGGCATCGCCGAACGGCATGCCGTGCTGGAGCACGCCGACCGCCAGGCCGCCGACCAGGTTGATGAACAGGATCAGGATGCCGGCGATCGCATCGCCACGGATGAACTTGCTGGCACCGTCCATCGCGCCGTAGAAGTCGGCTTCCTCGCGGACCTCCTCGCGGCGCGCCTTGGCCTCTTCACGCGTCAGCAAACCGGCGTTGAGATCGGCGTCGATCGCCATCTGCTTGCCGGGCATGGCGTCCAGGATGAAGCGGGCGGTCACTTCGGAGACACGGCCGGCACCCTTGGTGATCACCACGAAGTTGATGATGGTCAGGATCGCGAAGACCACGATGCCGACCGCGTAGTTGCCGCCGATCACGAACTCGCCGAACGAGGCGATCACCTTGCCGGCCGCCTCGTGGCCGTTCTGGCCGTTGAGCAGGATCACGCGGGTGGAGGCCACGTTCAGCGCCAGCCGCAGCATCGTGGTGATCAGCAGCACGATCGGGAAGATGGTGAAGTCCAGCGGGCGCTTCACGTACACCACCGCCAGCAGCACCATCAGCGAGATGGCGATGTTGAAGGTGAACAGCGCATCGAGCACCGCCGGCGCCAGCGGCACCACCACCATGGCCAGCAGCGCCAGCACGATCAGCGGGGCACCGAGCCCGTGGCGGATCATGTCCAGTGCGCGGCGCACATTCATTCCGGCAGGCTGGGCGCTCATGGGCGGCCTCCCTTGCTGAACTCATCGATATCGATGCTGGGCGAGGCCGGCATCGGGCCGGTCCGCCAGCTGCGCAGCTGGTAGACGTAGGAGAGCACCTGGGCCACGGCCGAATACAGTCTCACGGGAATTTCCTTTCCAAGTTGACCTTCCCGATACAAGGCGCGTGCCAATGGCGGGGCGGAGACGATGGCGACCTTGTTGCCGTCGGCCACTTCACGGATGCGCAGGGCGGTTTCGTCCACGCCCAGGGCGACCACGGTGGGCGCGCCCATCTTTCCGCCCTCGTACTTCAGGGCGACCGCGTAGTGGGTCGGGTTGACCACCACGACGTCGGCGGTGGGCACCGCTTCCATCATCCGGCGGTTGGACATCTGCTGCTGCAGCTGGCGGATGCGGCCCTTGACCTCGGGGCTGCCCTCGCTCTCCTTCATCTCCCGGCGCAGTTCTTCACGGGTCATCTTCAGCTTGCGCATCCAGTTCCAGCGCTGGTACGGCGCATCGATGGCGGCCAGCAGCATCATCGCGCCGCCGGTGGCCAGCATCAGCTTCAGGGTGAAGCCCAGGCCGTGGACCATGGCGGCCTCCAGCGGCTGGTTGAGCAGGTCGCGCAGCGGGCGGATGCCGTGCCAGACCACCAGCCCGGCCGCGGTGCCGACGAAGGCGATGCGCAGCAGGGATTTGGTGAACTCGGCGATGGCCTCCGGGCCGTACAGCCGCTTCATGCCCGCCATCGGGCTCATGCGCTTGAAGTCCGGCATCATCGCCTTGCCCGACCAGCGCAGCCCGCCCATCACCACCGGCGACAGGAAGCTGGCCAGCAGGCAGATCACGATCAGCGGCCACATGCCCAGCAGCAGCCGCAGCAGCAGCTCGCCGAAGTGGCCGAACAGCGCCTGCGGGTGCAGGCGCAGGCCCGGCTCTGGGCTCAGCGCGAACTGCATCCAGGTCTTGGCGTTGCGCGCGATGGTGCCGGAGAACGCCATCAGCGCCAGCACACCGGCACCGAACACGGCCGCCGTCGCCAGCTCCCGCGAGCGCGGGATGTTGCCCTGTTCCCGGGCATCGCGCAGGCGTTTTTCGGTGGGTAGTTCGGTTTTTTCGCCGGCTTGTTCGTTCTCGGACATCGGGGCGCGATACGGGAGGAGATACCCGGGTCCGTGCAAGAACCATTCCGTGAGCCGCGAGCCAAGGTAGTGCCGGCCGCGGGGCCGCGGGGCGAGACACCAATTGGGGTTTCTGGAGGGCCGCGCCCCCGCCCCCCAC